>CAZMDP010000136.1:0-5958 GCA_964565015.1 uncultured Prolixibacteraceae bacterium
AGACAATGATTTTCATTGTAAGTACGTTGAATTTCAACCTATTGAATTCAATGAAACCAATAACCGCGATAACCTGACCAACATTATGGCGTTTTATGCCTATATTATTTTAGGATTTGATTACGATACCTTTTCAAGAGAAGGCGGCACACCATATTTTGAAAAAGCACAGGCCATTGTGAATAATTCTCAGAATGCCAGGGAAAAGGGTTGGAAGGCTTTCGAAAGCGAACGTAACCGTTACTGGCTTATCGAAAACATCATGAACCGTTCGTATTCGGCCATGCGCGAGACCTATTATACCTATCACCGGCTAGGCCTCGATGTTATGGCCGATAAAACAGAAGAAGGCCGTGCGGCAATTGCTGAGTCGCTAAAAGGGGTTCAAACCGTTTTCCGTCGGAGGCCTTCAACATATATCCTCCAGGTATTTTTCGATGCAAAATCGGATGAACTGGTAAATATTTTTTCGAAATCGTACCCCGATGAACGCAATAGGGTGGTTGCCATTCTAAATGAAGTTGACCCGTCGAATGGTAACAAATACCAGAAAATTACACAAGCCGAAAGCTTTTAACCGGTTTACAAATGCTTTCGAGGTTGACAATATCCAATTTCGCTCTGATCGACGAATTGTCGGTTAACTTCGAACCCGGGCTGAACATGATTACCGGGGAAACCGGGGCCGGAAAATCGATAATTCTTGGGGCTTTGTCGCTGATTCTGGGTGCAAGGGCCGATTCTTCCTCGATACGCGATGTTTCAAAAAAATGTATTGTTGAGGGGGCTTTTAACCTTAAGGGATTACCCCTCGAAACATTTTTTACTGAAAACGATCTCGATTAGGATGATAATACCATTCTTCGCCGCGAAATAACCCCTGCGGGAAAGTCGCGGGCATTTATCAACGATACGCCGGTAAACCTTCAGCAACTGAGGGAGCTGACCTTACGACTGGTCGATATCCATTCACAACACCAGAATCTTGAACTGGGTAACCAGGAGTTTCAGCTAAAAGTAATCGATATTGTTGCAGGCTGCGAAAATCTGCTTAAGAATTACAGGGAACTTTATTTTCAGAACCTTAACCTGAACGAAAAACTATCGTTGCTGCGCGAATCGGCTGCCAGGGCAAGGGCTGATCTCGATTACAACGAGTTTCAATATAAGCAGCTTACCGAAGCTGCCTTGCAACCGGGCGAACAGGAAGAACTTGAAACTGAACGCCAGAAGCTTGCACATGCCGAAGAAATTAAAGCCGCCCTATTGTTTGCTGCCGACCTTTTGTCGGGCGAAAGATATCCGGTTTTATCTCAGGTGAAGGAAATTATGAACCGCATGGGAAAGATTGCCCCGTACCTGAAAGAGGCCGAAGAACTTTACAAACGCCTCGAATCTGTTTATATTGAACTTCAGGATATTGACCACGAAACCGGTTATATGGCCGGAAACATGGAATTTGATCCGCAAAGGCTCGAAGAAGTTACCCAAAGGATTGACCTGATATATTCACTGCAGCAGAAACACCAACTTTCAACCATTGAAGAGTTGATTAAACTCAGAGAAGAATTGGCACTCCGTATTTCGGAAGTTTCCGATTTTGACACAGAGATTTTGCATATTGAACAAGAACTTGAAAGAAACCTGCAGCAACTTAAAATGGTGGCTACAGAACTTTCAGAAAAGCGGAAGTCAGTTTTTTCAATTGTTGAGCATAGTGTTACAAAAATGTTGAAACAACTGGGAATGCCTCATGCATCTTTCGCCGTAAAACATCAAATGAGAACAAATTTTTCGCCCACAGGTAGCGATCAGGTTCAATTTCTGTTTTCGGCCAACAAGAACGTAATGCCCGAAGAGATTTCGCGGATTGCTTCGGGCGGTGAAATATCGCGCCTTATGCTTGCTCTGAAAACCTTAATAACAGGTTCCAAAATGCTTCCTACCATTATTTTCGATGAGATCGATGCAGGAATTTCGGGCGAGGTGGCATTAAAAACAGGTGCCATTCTGAAAGAACTTTCGAAAGAGACGCAGGTAATAAACATCACCCATCTCCCTCAAATTGCAGGTATGGGCGATCATCATTTCAAGGTGTATAAATATGAGGGCGAATCGGCAACCTTTACTTCGATACGCAAACTTAATGACGCCGAACGCATTGAAGAACTGGCTGTTATGGTGGGAGGTGAAAATCCTTCGGAAAATGCCCGGAAAACTGCCAAAGAACTTCTACAGGTAAATTAGATACCGATTACCGCTGTTTACCTTCGGTTTTTGTGTGTTTACCGGTAATGATGATAATTTTCAGATACCAATTGATTAGCTTGGCCATTCAATTAAATTACTGTGAAAATGATGATACCGGTTAGCAATCATATAGCCTGGTTTGCAGAACAATGGAAATGGACATCGGGTGATTTTCCTCATTTTAACCATGAATATTCGCCTCAGGAAAAGGTAATACGCGAAAATTACACTACAACTTTTTACAATCGATTCAAAGAAGATCAGGATGCATTCAGAAAGGGATACAAAAAGGCCGACCCGGCTAAATTTATTCCAGGGTTGGTAAGCTTTTTAGATAAAGTATATGATTTCCCGAAATGCTCGGAAGAAATCATTATTAACCGCAGTTTTTTTGATATTTCGCGTCAATTCTATCAATGTGCGCGCGATTTTGATCCCGGGCTCCAGCCCGGGGAAATCTATCAGGCTATGCGAAATGTATGGATTATGAACGGAATACAGTTGATGCTCAACATTCCTGTTGAATTAACACCCTCGATTGTTGCATACAGTTTATTATATCCATATTCCGACAACCTTCTCGACGATCCTAACGTACCGGAAATCGATAAATTACTATTCAGCAACCGGTTTGAACAGCGCCTGAAAGGATTTTCCATAAAAGTAAACGATCACAGGGAGGAAAAAATCAGCAATCTGGTAGCCATGATAGAAAAACAATACCGAAGGGATGATTTTCCTGAAGTTTACCAAAGTTTACTGGCTATTCATGCTGCACAAACGCAAAGCATTTTGCTTCAGAAAACCTCTCAATCCCTTTCCGAAAAGCAGATTGTTGAATTATGTTTTGCCAAGGGGGGCACCTCTGTATTGGCCGACGGTTTTCTGGTTGCTGGAAAGCTTACCCCTCTTCAGCAAAGGTTTCTGTTTGGTTATGGAATTTGGCTCCAATTGGCCGATGATGTTCAGGATATGGCCGAAGACCGGATGGAAGAAGTAACAACCCTGTTTACAACAGCGTTTCCGGAACTTCAAGCCTCAATTAACCTGAACCGCACGATTCATTTCGGCCGGGCTATCATCAACGATATCGGATGTTTTCCATCGGAAGTATGTAGCAATCTGGGTAAAATTATGGTGCATGCCATCGAAATGATGGTAGTTCAGGCAGTTGCTTTAAACCATGAACATTTTCATGACGATAAAGGTGAAGAGTTGGAGAAATTCTCGCCTCTGAGCTTCAACTATATACGCACTATGAAAAAGAAAGGAACGTCACAACGCATGAAATTGGTAACCAGCATGATCAGCATGGATATGTGAACACAATTCATTTTAAAATGACGATTGTAATAAGACGAAAAAGTCAGAGAGCGGAATAATACTTCAACATTAAAAACCGGTTTTTTTACCTTTCTCAATAGCCGGGATACCGTATTGCATCCATTCGGGCATTGGTTGGCCTTTCAGAAAATGATTAAAAAACTGGAACATACGTTTATCGAGGTCGATGCGGTTTGCCCAGCTTTCGGCTTTCAGGTTATGCGGTTCGTTGTTGTAGTTGAGCATCCACACCGGTTTATCAAGACGCCGCATGGCTACAAATAATTCGATACCCTGATACCATGGAACTGCCCCATCGTTATCGTTGTGCATAATCAGCAGCGGAGTGTTTATTTTTGGTACATAAAAGAGCGGTGAGTTTTCGATATAGTGAAGGGGTTTTTCCCAAAGAGTTCCTCCTATCCGGCTCTGGGTTTGTTCATATTGGAACATGCGGCTTAGCCCGGTTTCCCATCTTATGCCCCCGTATGCACTGGTCATATTGCTTACCGGTGCACCTGCCATAGCTGCCGTAAACATGTTTGTTTGCGTAATCAGGTAAGCAACCTGGTAACCTCCCCAGCTTTGTCCTTGTATCCCTATCCGGTCTTTATCCACATAAGGAAATGTTGAAATTAAATGATGCGCTCCCGAAACAATTGAATTATAGGCACTCTGACCAGGATATCCGGTTGTATAGGTAATATCGGGTATAAAAACCAGGTAGCCGTTGCTTGCATACATGGTACGGTTAATGGTCGAACGGCTCGGTGCCGGAATAAAATGCCTGAATAGCCCTTCCGATAATAGTTCGTAAAAGTAAATCACCATCGGATATTTACGTGACGGATTAAAGTTTTCGGGTTTATACAGCAACCCTTTTAACTTTTCACCCGAGAACGAATTCCACTCAACCATTTCGACCGATGCCCAATTGAAGTTTTCCTGCTGTGGATTCGCATGACTGACCCTTTGCTGATGACCGAATTTCGTGTCGCTGACCCACAAATCGGGAAAAACCGATACATTTTCTTTTGTCCAGAGGTATTTACCGGTATCGCTGGCTTTCTGCGAAAAATTGAAAAAGTAGTTCTCCATAATTAGTTTTGCAGGCTCTCGTATTGTCGAGAAATCGACTGTATAAAAACCCGATTGCATGGTTTTTTCATCGAAAGCCGACAATAAAATTCCTGCCTCCGATGGAATATATTCTTCCTCGGGGTTGGTTTTAATGTACCTGAAGCGGATGTTGTTGCGCCGGCCAAAAGCCTGCGTTACGGATACCGGAACCCGTTCGCCCGAAAGGTCGAAACGCCATATATCGTACCTGTCGTAAATATAAACAAAGCGGTCGCCGGGCGACCAGCCGGCAATGCCGTAGGGTGGGGGATCGGCGGGCGTATCGTTCTGTTCGTTAAAAAAGTTTACCGGTACAACTTTGGTGAGCGAAACCACCTCAAGATTATTAAAATCGGTTGAGCGGGCGTAGTAGCTGCTGTCCGAAGGATCGTACCAAACCATATACCTGGCGCCGGGCGACAGTTGTATAAGGCTTTTGCCTGTTACCACCTGTCGTTTGATACCCGAACGAAGGTCAACCAGGTACGCGTCGCGCTTATTACCTCCCATCCAGCTCGCTTCACGCTGGTATGCGGTATTGTCGAAACCCAGTGCCTGCTCTCCATTTCCTTTGTTAACTGTGGATATGGTTTTTATATTGAGGTCGGCAAGTTGAATAAATCTCCTGAGATTGGTATGATATACCGCCTGATAAGTTCGTTTCTTTTCCTTTTCCAGATCGACCTTCTGCTGTGTCTGAAGAATCGGGTCTTTCCAGTGCCACACGTCAACTAACACTTTTTCTTCGGGTAGCAGCGTATCTTTTGGTTCGGGAACAGGTATAGGTGCCGTGCCAAAATAGAGCTTTGTGCCGTCCTGCGAAAACCAGATAGATTCATTCTCCGATGGTGCCCAGCCAACCGGAAGGCCTGAAGTATAACTATTTGCCACAACATCGGGCAGGATGTCGGTCACAGTTCCATATAACAATGCGTAGGTTTTCACCGCGGCCGTATCTTCCGAATGAAGAAAAGCAATTCGCTGGCCCGTTTCATCGATTGCGAGGTTTTTTACCCAACCCTTTCCGCTAAACCTTGACACAACCGTTTTATTCGAAGTATTGAAAACCAATACATCGGAACGCGTGGATACTGAATCTTTTAGCTCTTGTGAAAAAACAAGGTTGTTGCCTTTCCGGGCAAACCGAAAACCGGTAACCCTTCTGAAAATCAATGTGTCGCTCGTGGAAACGCTGAACAGTATAAGATCATCTCCCGCCGGTGTTTTCCCGGAACTTTTCTTGCCGTTGTACGTGGTATCGGCCGA
>CAZMDP010000137.1:0-5956 GCA_964565015.1 uncultured Prolixibacteraceae bacterium
CATGGGCATCGTTGAAACCCGGGTAAACATATCGCCCGCTGTAATCGTGAACCTCTTTAGCCTGATAGCGTGAACGGATATGTTCGTTTGTTCCGGTGGCTACAATTTTCCCGTCTTTCACAGCAAAACTCTGCGCCACACTAAAAGCATCGTCAACGGTGTAAACATGCACGTTTCGCACAATCAGGTCAACCGGGGTTTTCGAGCAGGATGTAATCATAATATTGAAAAGGATTATAGCAGGTATGAAGAATAATTTTTGCATCGTGAATGATATAAAAAATGTTGAGGCAAATCTAAAAAATATTTGTCAACCATACTGTCGCCGCTCTGCGGCTTTTGATGGAATCGCATAACATCATCAATCTACCATATTGTCGCCGCTCTGCGGCTAAACCTATATCATTCACGATAATGCCTACCATACTACCGCCGCTTTGCGGCTTGTATAATGAATCTCTGATGGTGAATTATCTGCTACCATAATACCGCCGCTCTGCGGCTTTTTTGATTGTGTTTCTGCACCACCATAATAGCCGCTCTGCGGCTGAGATGGAAACCAATTACAAGCCGTGTAACGGCGAAATTATGGTAATATCAGAAAACCAGGCTCAGCAATTGCACCACCACAATAAGCAACACCATAGCAACCGGATAAACGGTGGCATAGGCAATCGAATGGGCATTGGTTTCGGTCATCGAATCGGCAGCGGCCAGTCCGGGCGTACTGGTCATACCTCCTGTTATAGCGCCAAACAGGGTAAGCAGGTTCATTTTAAAGAGATATTTGCCTGCATACAACGCTATAATCATCGGAACCAGAGTAATAATTGCGCCCATGGCAAACAATTCGATCCCGTATTGCTGAAAAGTGCCCACTATTTCGGCTCCTGCGCTGGTTCCAACTGCTGCCAGGAAAAGGATAAGCCCCAACTGGCGGAGAAGGTTATTGGCAGCCCCCGACATGGTCCAGATCAGCGGGCCGGTGCGACCTATGCGGCTAAGCACCAACGCAACCAGCAAAACGCCGCCTGTGAGTCCGAAACTGAAGTCGAAACCGGAAAATGTAATATGGATAAGGCCCACAAGTACACCGGCAATAATCCCGATTGAAACGGGCAATAAATCGGTATCTGACAGCCTTTTATCATCGTCGCCGAAAATACGCGCTACAATGGGCATATTGGCTTTACTGCTGGCTACAATCAGTTTATCGCCCATTTGCAGTTTCGAATTTGGGGTAGGGGATATATCGATTCCCGATCGACGGATACGCGTAACCGTTGCCCCATAAGTTGCCAGAAGATTAATTTGCCCAAGGGTTTTATTGATGACTTCCTTATTGGTAACCAGAACGGTGCGCACATCGTATTGCGGATCGAGCGGGATTTCGGTATCAGTTTCGGGGCCAATCAGGAGCCTGACCTTTTCCAACGATTCGGGTGTTCCCACTGCCTTTACAATGTCGCCTTTCTGCAGAATGGTCGATGGGGTGGGGGCAAAAGCAGTTTCGTGACGCATCACCCTCGAAATAACTGCCTGCGTCATTTGTCTGATGCGGAGCTCACCAATGGTTTTTCCGGCTACGTTTTCGTTTTCGACCACAAAATTTTTCTTAACAATTTCGGGGTATTCGCGGTATATTTCGGTCTGGTATTCGGCTTCGGCATCTTTCACTTTTTTACCAAATAACTTTGGCATGAGCCTCACAAAAAGTATAACCCCAATAACCCCGAAAGGATATGCGACGCCGTACCCTATTGATGCAAGCGGAGATTTGGTGTAATCGATGGCGGCGGCAAGGCCGGGTGTACTGGTAAGCGCCCCGGTAAGCAATCCGATGGCAATGTTTTTATCAACGCCAAATAGAGAAACGATGGTAAAGCAAACGATTCCGGCCGAAAGGATAAGAAGGGTGACAAATGTGGCCAGTGTGCGGCCATCTTTTTTAAACGACTCGAAAAATCCGGGACCGGCCTGCACGCCTATGGTGAAAATAAACAGTACCAGGCCGAGGTTCTGGAAATCTTTTGGGATAACTACTCCGTAATGCCCGAAAACAAGGGCAACAAAAATGATGGCCGAAACATCGAGCGATAGCCCTCCTATTTTTATCCTGCCCGCCAGGTAACCCAGCGCAATAATCACAAAAAGGGCAAAATAGCTGTTGGAAAATATCTCCATACCAAACCTTTTTGCTGCAAAATTATGGTTTTCATGCCATTATACAGCAAAAAGAAATAGGGTAGGGGCATAAATCTTAATATTGGCTATACCGGATATTTCAAAAGAAAACTAAGGTCATCCTTTTCGGTAAGTTCAACAGGTTCCTGGCCTTTTTTGAAAATACGTACCGGCCTGTTCCCGATTAACCTGAGCGACTGGTCTTCGCGCAATAGCATGGTTCCTTCGCGCAACCCTACCACATAGCAATGCGGATTGATTTCGATAAACTCCTGAATGCGCTGTTCACGGGTTTCGCCTGCATGGCCGTCAGGGTTTGCATCGAGGTAATGCGGGTTGATCTGGAAAGGTACCATATTGGTGGTATCGAAGCCTTTAGGGTCGATTATGGGCATATCGTTGGTGGTACGCAGGGTAGGGCAGGCCACATTGGCTCCTGCACTCCAGCCGATATAGGGTGTACCGTTCATCACTTTTTCGCGGATGGGCCCCATCAGGTGGTTGTCGTGCATCATGCGTACCAGTTGCCAGGTGTTTCCACCACCCACAACAATGGCTTCAGCCTCATGCACTGCTGCAACAGGGTCGGCAAAAGTGTGGATACCGACCACACTGTGGCCGATTTCGGAAAAGCGCTCCTGCACTTTTTCAACATACAGATCGAACGAAAAGGTTACTGCAGCATAGGGTATAAACAACGCTTTAACAGGTTTATCGCCCAGAAACTTTTTAATTTCATGTTTCGGATAATCCAGGTAGGGCTCGCCTGGCATGGTCGAATTGCTGATTAATAGTAATCTCATGGTTAATGATTTAATGCCTCCCCCCTGCCTCCATTCCAATAAAGAGGCGAAAAGGAAGAGTAAGTTTATATATTTATTCTTTTATCATGGTTCAGAAACTTAACAAGGTAAAACCAAAAGTAAGCGGAAAAACATCCATAACCTGGGCATCCTCTTTAAACATAGGTTGCAGGTCGTAATTCACGAAAACCTGAAACTGACGGTATCCCAATCGCATCATTAATCCATATTTAAAATCGTTGAGCGAAAAATCGCCGGGCGTTTTCAGTTTCTCCTTTTTACGGTCAACCCGGTATTTTATTTTGGTATGGCTACTCAGGCGATAGCCGGCCAAAACTCCCCCCGAAATAAAAAGTCGGTTTGCATAATGGTTAACCGGTACCTGAAATTCAAGTAATAACGGAGCAGTAACATACGCCATCGAAAATTTCGATTTCTGGTTATCATCGAAAAGCAGGTTGCGGGGTTCAATTTTACCGGTTGTGGTCATTTCGAGGGTAGTGTTGCGGTTCAACCGGTAACTTTTAAACTGTAATCCAAGGCCTGTAACCAGGCCTATGGTATTCCGGGTTTTCTGTAAACCTATACTTTGTTGGATAATGTTGGCATATAGCGAATTTGACCGGAAAACATCATGATCGAGGAATGAAGGGTAATCATTTGACAAGCCCTTGCCGGTTAAAGTGTTAAACCCAAAATCGATACCCGCCCAATGACCAGAGAAATTGTCGTGCCAGAAATTGAAACCGCCTTGCGTAACGTTTTGAATGCGAAGATTTTTAAGCAGTTTTTCCGGCTTTTCATGAATAGTGGTAATGGTGTCGGGCAATTGGGCTAAAGTTGTATTCAGATTAAAAAGATAAAACAGGAACAATGGGAAAAATTTAGCCATCGTTGGGCCTTTTACGATTGATGTGTTTATTTTCTTTATTTTCCTGTTCATCTGAACTTTAATGTTTCAAAATGCAAAATTAACGCATTCGGTTATGATTTTTAGGACAAACATCATAATAAAGCTTAAAAAACAAAAGAGGTTCAACCCAGCATTGAACCTCAATTATTTAAAAAATCAATGTTTTTTCAGAAACTTATGTTTGGGAACGATATCCCGACAGTGAGCGGAACCAGTTCAGGTCCTTTTCCTTCTTTAAAGAGGGGCGTCATTCCGTAATTGGCAAAAATGCAGAGTTCGCCCAGTCCGATTCGTCCGGTCAACTCATATTTAAACGGGTTCACGTTGAAATTTCTGCGGTCTTTGGAAATGCCGTCGCTGGTTTTAACTTTGGTGCGCGACCCTATGTTTAAACCGCCAATGACCCCGGCGCCGAGTGTCAGCCTGTGTTGATTCATCCTGAGAGGGGTGGCTATTTCGAGGATCAAAGGAGCGGTGAGGTAGCTGACATTCAGTTTCGATTTCTTAAAACCTGCCGGTTCAAGGTCGATGGGAACCAGCATTCCACTACCCGATGCTTTTGCCACGGTCATAGGCTGGTCGAACCTGAAATCCATCGAACTGAAGCCAAGACCGGTTACCAGTCCAAATGTATTGCGTTCGTTGGTGAAAGCATATTCTGCAAAATTAAAGTTGAATGTTAGTGATTTGCCGTAGTTGATGTCGAAAAACTCACCGTAGCCCTGGCCATCGTACATCGAATAGTCGGAAGTAAGGAATGTATTTACCCCTAGTTCGAGACCGCCCCAATGGCCGTTGAATTTTCCGTAATTTTTCCGCTTATTACGTTCTTCGCGGGTTACATGAATTTTTGTACCGTTGTTGCCATCAATTACATTGAAATTCCGGTTACCGATCCGGATACTGGTGGTATCGCCCCTCTGGTTGGTAATTACTTCAACTCCGCGGTTTTCACCAACTTTTACCTGTACTTTTTCGGCGTTTTCAACTACGGTAACTACGTTTTTCCTGAACGCCTTTACCGAAGCTGAATCCTCCTGTGCATAGCCGGCCGAAATCATCAGCGCAAATACTATTAAAAGTGTAATTCGTTTCATGTTTTCTCTTTTTAAATATTGTTTTGCCGTGTGACGGAGAACTCGCAATGAAAGTTACAGGTACTTCCCGAAAATTATTTTTTCCCTACCGGGATACGAAGCCCTATCAGCCTGGTATCGAGTGAAAGAGCCACAATATCACCATCGGTATTGGTGGCATACGACAATTTTTCGTCGGTGATATTGGAGGCCAGATCGAGTCCTGAACGCACCAACCGTGCAAATGTAAAGCCTTCGAGTCCGATTTTCTGCCTGATTTTATCAGAAATATATTCTTCAGTTTCTATGGGAGACGAAGGTTCGGTTGCTGCAAATGTGGCATTTACCGCAAGTGCAGTCGAAATTGGAGCTGTTTCTATGTGGGCTTTTTTTACAGGCAAAAAGTTGAGTTCCTGGCTTGCCTTTAAAAGATCGGTTTCAGTCTGGGCATTTGTTTCCGGGTAAATATCTTTTGAGGGTGAGTGAACCGATTCTATGGCAGGTAAGCTTTTTTGTGAAGTTTCGGCAGCGTAAAGCTGGTCTTCAACACCTTCCTGTGGCTCAGCGACAACTGTTCCGCTATCACCGGGTATTTGCTCAACCTGGCTGATCTGGGGCTGCATTATTGTTTCGGGTCCATCTTCAGGCCATAAGTTCCATAAGGCAACGGCTACCAGCAGCACTGCAGCAACCCGCACCGACCACATCAACAGTGGCCTTAAAATGGCTTTCCGGTATAATGAATCCTTCTTCGAAAACGTAACCGACAAATCGGGTATAAGCCGGGTTTTTTCAAAAAGTTCAAATTCTTTCTTTTTTTCGGGATGATTTTCAATGTACGATTCGAATTCCTGTTTTTCAGTTTCGTTCAGATCGCCTTCCATGGAGGCAACAGCCCATTTTTCAAAAATAGGCGTGTGGTCAAGCGAATGCCGGTATAATTTTTCTTTTCCGGGAAATTCTAAAGAAATATCAGGAAT
>CAZMDP010000138.1:0-5933 GCA_964565015.1 uncultured Prolixibacteraceae bacterium
TCATCTAGAAATGAAGAATCGGACAGCAATTTCGTCAGGGCCTCTTCAAGGTCCAGTTGGTTATGAACCGGAAAAGCAGCACCTCTATCAACCAGGTCGCAGGCTTCACGAAACTTTTTGAAATGGGGTCCGAAAACAACGGGCAACCCGAAAGTGGCCGCTTCGAGAATATTATGGATGCCTTTCCCGAATCCCCCGCCTATATAAGCTATTTTGCCATACCGGTAAAGCGATGACAATAATCCGATGGAATCAACAATGATCACATCGTAATGGTGGACTTCCATCGGATCGGCCAGACTTAACCTTACGGTTGGTTTTTTCAACAATTTCTCCAGTTTACGCACATTCTCGGGCGTAACTTCATGTGGGGCAATAATCCATTTAACATGTTGATTATGGTTTATAAAACCGGCAAGCAGCTCTTCGTCAGGTTTCCAGGTGCTTCCGGCAACAATGCATGGTTTATTTCCGATAAACTTATCAACAATTGGGATATCTTTTGCACTTTTTGCAATATCGGCAACCCTGTCGAAACGCGTATCGCCCGAAATTGTGCATTTCTCTATTCCAATTGAGTTCAATAACTTAACCGATGTCTCATCCTGTACAAAGAAGTGGGTAAATCCCGGCAACATTGCCCTGAACCATTTCCCCCAGGGCATTTTTGAGAAAAAAACCTGGTTTTTACGGAAAATTCCCGAAATAAGGTAGAGGGGAACCGACCTGCGCTGTAATTCGGTTATGAAATGGTACCAGAATTCATATTTTACAAACAAGGCTTTAACAGGCTTCACCGTGTTAATAAAAAGCCTGGCATTGCGGCGCGTATCGGGAGGAAGATAACTGACAATATCGGCAAAGGGATATTTTTTTCTGATCTCGTAACCCGAAGGAGAAAAGAATGTAAGTATCACCTTATATTCGGGGTATTGTTGCCGTATAGCTTCAATGACAGGCCTTCCCTGTTCGAATTCGCCGAGCGATGCACAATTAACCCAGATATAACTCGAGCCTGAGTCGATCTGACGTTTTAGTTTCAGAAGCCATTTCCGCCTTCCCGAAACGTAGAGCCTTGCTTTGCCGTTAAAAGGTGCGGCAAACCATATAATAAGGTTGTATAATTGAACAGCAAACTTATAAAGTAAGGTCATTCCTTTGTTTTTGAGGCAAAATAACGAAGATTGATTGGTAAAACCTCAAATTCAGTAAAATTTCCTTTCGGCTAAAAACTCATAAATCGAAATCACCATCAGAAATAGCAACAGAAAATAACCCGAATCCTCTACCGGGATAGTAAATATCCTGAGACCAAGATTATGGTCGGGGTTGTATTCGACCACCGGCATTCCGGTGAGGATGCCATTGACCACAAGAAAAGGGATAAGCCCCACAAACCAGGCTAGATAAAACTTGCTGTAATAAGGGGTAAACCATTTCCACAAATAAATAAAACCTGCATAAATGGCAAGGAATAAAAAGTTGATAAAGGTATAGGTACGGTGAATGTTCAATATAAACAACAATGCCGAAATTAAAATAACCCCCAGCGTGAACCAGGTGTAAAATACCGGTTTATTATAATTTGGCATTTTCACTTTAACCACTTCGTAAATAAAGGTACAAGAAAATGGCACCGCAACAAAGAACATCCATTCTTCGACGGGCAGGTTTAGCAGATAAATCCCTGTAAGGTATTCCGGATTAAAACTCCAGATTCCCCGTTTTTCAAAGATGATGTCCCAGATAATAAAGAATACCCCCGTTATGAGAATAGCCGGAAACAGGTATTTCCACTTTTTAAAGTATTTTACATCGTTCTCGAAACTGAGCGCCAAAGGAACTGCCACCGTTCCGATCATTAACAGAAGGTAAGTATATTGATTCCAATTCATTGATAACCTTTTAATGTTTGCTTAAACAACACCAGAAACTGTTAAAAGATTAAAAACAAAACATCATTTTTTGAAAAATAGAGGATTTATTGTAACCTCAAACCCGGTTTTATCGAATATCAAAACAAGAGATAAAAATACCAAAACAGGAATAGCCATGAGCAGAAAATTATTGACCATAGCCGTATTGCCCTTTGTAAAAGCACAGGTCTTGAAGACCTTGCTCGAGAAAGAGGGAATTGAGTGTATTCTTGAAGATGTAAACCTGCTCGAAGGTACCTCCTCGCTTTCGGTCAGGGTTCAAATCCTCGAAGAAGATCTGGAAAGGGCTTTTCCGGTTCTTGAAGAATATCTGGGAAAGCCTGGAGAAAAACCATCGCCCGAAAAAGAACCGGAACGACAGATATTGGTACCGGTCGATTTTTCGGTTTATTCTCTGAAGGCTGCAAAAGTCGCTTTTGATATAGCCCGTCATGTGGAAGCTAAGATGGTACTCTTCCATGCCTATCCCAATCCAATTGTATATTCGGTTCCGTTCAGCGATGTTTATGCGTTCGATTCGGGGTTGACACTTCACCTCGAAACGGCCGAAAAAAATGCACAGTCGAGCATGGAAGATTTTCTGAAAAAACTTGTCAAACATTTCGGAAAAGAAACCTGGAATAAAGTTGAAACCGAATACATTATTAAAGCCGGTGATGCCCGCGACGATATTCTTTCGTATGCCCACAAAAACCGGATTATGCTTATAGTGATGGGTACACAGGGGAAAGCCGGTAGCGAATACGACATCATCGGCAGCGTGACCGCCGAGATCATTACGTCGGCAAGGCTCCCGGTACTGGTTATTCCTCCCGATACCCCTGATGATATCGCACAAAATTTCAAGAAAATATTGTATGCAACCAATTTTGACGAGAAGGACTTTGTGGCCATCGAAAAACTGATGCGGATAATCAGACCCTATAAGGCTGAAGTATCGTGCCTGCACGTCAGCAAAAACGAAGAACCTTTGTGGGACCTGGCGCGGCTTGAGGGGATGAAAGAGATACTGACCAAAAAGTACGAAGGGCGTACATTCGAATGTCAGTTAATTATAGGCGATGATATTCTTGGTGAAATTGACAAATATATTTCAGCCAATCATATTGATGTTCTGGCGCTTACCACCCATAAAAGAAGCATGTTTGCCCGCATTTTCAATCCGAGTATTGCACGCAGAATGCTTTTCCATACCAATGTGCCCTTGCTGGTATTTCATGCCTGACATTGGGGGCAACATAAAATAATGCCTCAAAAATAAAAAACCTTATACCCAAAAATCAGGTATAAGGTTTTTCACATTAATATCAGAGGATTTAATAAAATTTCTCAGCTTAATGTTTTCGCCACTTTTCGGGAAAGGTTACTGAAACGCTGATTTATCTTAAGGGTAAGCATATACATGACCGGCGAAATTACCAACGTAAGGAATGTGGCAAATGTTAACCCGAAAATTACGGTCCACGACATGGGCCCCCAGAATGCTACACTTTCGCCGCCATACGAAAACGAAGGATCGAAACTGGAATAGAGCGAAAAGAAATTAAAATTGAACCCGACCGCCAATGGGATCAACCCTAAAACGGTTGTAATCGCAGTGAGCAAAACGGGGCGTAAACGGGTACGGCCGGCCTGCACCAGTGTTTCGACCTGCAAATCGGCAGGAAGAAAACCATTGGGTTCTATTCCCAGTTCTTCTTTCTTTCTCTGCCTCAACAGGTCGATATAATCAACCAATACAATACCGTTGTTTACCACAATACCGGCCAGCGAAATTATCCCGACACCGGTCATGATGATCACAAATTCCATTTTAAAGATGCCGAGGCCTAAGAAAACCCCAATGGTACTGAATATTACCGTAGCCATAATAATCAAAGGCCTGATAAAAGAATTGAACTGGGTAACCAATATGGTCGTAATCAGCGCAAGGGCAATCAACAGGGCAAAAAATAAAAACTGGCTGCTCTCGGCCTGCTCCTGCTGCTCGCCCGAAAACCCATATGAATAACCATGCGGCATATCATACCTGTCCAATACCTGCTTTATGCGGGCATTTATCTGATTTGCGTTGTAGCCTTCCACCACATTCGAAGTTATGGTTATTACCCGTTTATGGTTTGAGCGGTTTATTTTATCGTAGGTGGTCGAATATTCAAAATTGGCAACCGCCGAAATGGGGATAAGCCTGTCGTTGATATGAATTTTCTGGTTCATCAGTGTGGAGACGTCGTTGCGGTACTCCTCCTTCAAACGCACAAAAATATCGTACTCATCTTCGCCATCCTTGAAATTACCGGCA
The DNA here is from genome assembly GCA_964565015.1 of uncultured Prolixibacteraceae bacterium. Classification (GTDB taxonomy): domain Bacteria; phylum Bacteroidota; class Bacteroidia; order Bacteroidales; family Prolixibacteraceae; genus UBA1413. Next base: position 4,240 of record CAZMDP010000138.1, read on the forward strand.
TCGTAACCATACAGCGAATTACGCAGCTGGGCTGCAATGGCCTGTGTTGACAACTCAAAAAGACGGGCTTTTTCGCGGTCAATATGTATCAGCATTTCAGGCTGGTTCACATTGATATTCAGGGTCAGTTCCTCAATTCCGGCAATCCTGTCTTCTTCGATGAGCCTGACAAAATCGTCGGTAATGCGAAGCAGCACGTCAAACTCGTCGCCGCTGATTTCGACGCTGATGGGTGGCCCAACCGGAGGGCCGTTATCTTCTTTTTCGACAAATATTTTTGCCCCTACAAAACCATCGAGGTTTTGGGTGAGTTCCTGCATGATTTTCGCCGTACTGATGCCATCCCGCAGCTTATATTCTTCGAACGAAATAGCTGTCAGCGATTTGTTCGGGCTGTTTGCATTTTCAAAAAGCCCTCCTTTGCCGTTGCCCACCGTAGTGGTAACCGATTTTACTATTTTTTGGTACGGCTCAAGTGTACGATCGATAATTTTTTCAACATCGGCCGAAACCTCATCGGTGCGGTCGATCGAAGTACCAAGAGGAAGCTCCATGGTTACATAAATGGTCTGCGGATCGGTATCGGGAAAGAACACTACTTTGGGACTACGGCTGAAAAAGAACATTACCGAAAAAATAAGCAGGAGAACGGTCCCCGAAAAATAGAATACCGGATTGTAACCTCTTAATGCGTGCCGTAATTGTTTGGTATATAACTTTTCGAGCCAAACAAGGAAACGGGTCTGAAACCAACGGGCTAAAGGGCGCAATACCGCAAGGTTCAACGAAATAAGCAGGGTTATTGTCATCAGGATATTGGCAAACAGATAAGCCCGCATCAGATAAAACGGAACGGAAACCGCTGCTATAATTCCGGCAATTTTTAATTGTCTTTTCCAGTTTAGCTTTTTCCTGATATCTTCAATTCTCATGTAGGAGGCAATAAACGGCGGATTAATGATAAGCGCCACAAACAATGACGATGCCAGCACAATAATGAGGGTCTGCGGGAGTACTTTCATGAACTCTCCCACTATCCCGTCCCACATCAGCAACGGGAAAAATGCTGCCAGTGTGGTTAGGGTAGAGGCAATAATCGGATATGCAATTTCGCTTACCCCTTTTTTGGTGGCGTTCAGGAGCGAATAGCCCGAACTGTAGAGTCTGTAAACATTTTCAACCACCACAATGGCATTGTCGACCAGCATCCCCAGCGCCAATATCAGCGAGTAAAGGACCATGTTATTCAGGGTAGTGCCACGCTGTTGGAGAATGATAAACGACATAAACATGGAAAGCGGAATGGCAAGCCCGGCAAACAAAGCATTACGGAAACCCAGAAAGAGGTACAGCACAAATACAACCAGGATAACACCTATGATAATGCTGTTTTCGAGGTTTTGAATTTCGTCGCGGATATAAATCGAGTTATCGTCGGTAACCTTTACTTCGAGGTTTCGCGGAAGCGAACCATCAGTTTTCAGTTCTTCAATTTTCTTTTTAACGTTATCGGAGGCATTCAGAATATTTTCACCCGATTTTTTGGTTACCGAAAGGGTTACAACCGGCATATTGTTGAGGCGGGCAATGGGTCGAACGCTCTTTGTACGTGTCGACCACTTCGGCCACATCGCGGATATAAACCGGTTTACCAAAATTGATTTTAACGATGGTGTTGGCAATCTGGTCGATAC
>CAZMDP010000139.1:0-5926 GCA_964565015.1 uncultured Prolixibacteraceae bacterium
GCAATTTGTTCACCTGGGTTTGAACCAACTGTGATTTGTGTTGACGACGGGGATGCAAATAAAAAATAAAGGACATAAAAAACCACCATTACAACATAGGGCATATGTGTACTGAATAGTCCGAATGTAAACATGTTTATACCTTTATTTTTTACTTGTTTAAAAACAGGTGTCAAAACTAAATAAAAAATTGAACAAACTAAATATGTAAATAATTTAAAATGAATTTAAATTTGTTTGAGGTTTAAATGTATGAATAAAGCAATAATAATAGGTGCGGGCGTTGGGGGCTTAGCCACTGCCATCAGGCTCGCCAGGCTCGGTTTTGAGGTAGATGTTTATGAAGCTTCCGAAAAACCAGGAGGAAAGCTCAATCAGGTTACTGGAAATGGCTTCCGGTTCGATGCAGGGCCATCGTTGTTTACTTTACCCGAATTGGCCCTTGAACTTCTCGATGATGATCTGAAATTCGGCGTTAAAAGGTTACCGGTTGTAACAAGATATTTCTGGAGCGACGGCCTGGAACTTGATGCACATTCCGATGTGGATGAGTTTTGCAGGGAAACTGAAACAAAAACAGATGTAAGATCGATTACTTTAAAGAATTACCTCAACGAAACCGGTGAAATCTATAAAATAACAGCCCCGGTTTTTATATTCGGTTCGCTTCATAAATTGAGGTCTTTGGTCCGATGGAGCAACCTGAATTCGGTTGCCGGAATATTCAGGCTCAAAGCATTCAGAACGTTGCACCGGCACAACCACCTTACTTTGAAAAACGACCGCCTTGTGCAGATACTCGACCGTTATGCAACCTACAACGGCTCCAATCCTTTTGAAACACCAGCCACGCTGAGGGTAATTGCCCACCTCGAACATAACCTGGGGGCCTGGCTCCCCGATGGGGGCATGTTTACCATTGTTGGTTCATTTCTCAGACAGCTCGAAAGACTTAATGTTCGCATTCACTTTAACGAACCCGTTATAAGCGTCGATGTAAAAAACAGGAAAGTTTGTGGGGTAACAACATCGAATGGTTATAATCCTGCCAGTGTAGTAATTAGTAACATGGATATTTACAGGTTCTACAAATTTCTGTTACCCGACGCGAATAAACTCAAAATACTCGACCGGCAGCAGCGGTCAACCTCTGCCATCATTTTTTACTGGGGAATCCGGGGGTCGTTCAATAAGCTCGATGTGCACAATATTTTTTTCAGCGATGACTACAAAAAAGAGTTTGATGATTTGTTCAGGCACTTTACTCTTAGCAGCGATCCAACCGTGTATGTTTACATCAGTTCGAAAATATTTCGTGAAGATGCGCCGGAACATTGCGAAAACTGGTTTGTTATGGTGAATGCACCTGAGAACGTAGGGCAAAACTGGGATGATATGGTTAATACCGCAAGGGTAAATATTTTGAAAAAACTTGAAAAGTCTTTATCCTCTAAAATTGAAGAAAGGATAGTGTTTGAAGAAGTTCTCGATCCTGTAAAAGTGGAGGAAAAAACGGGTTCGTGGCATGGATCATTATATGGCCCATCGTCGAACAGTTTGTTTTCTGCGTTCAGGAGGCACCCTAATTTTTCTCGCGACATAAAAGGGCTCTATTTTACAGGCGGAAGCGTCCATCCGGGTGGGGGAATACCATTATGTCTTTCTTCGGCAAAAATTGTGGCATCGCTAATTGAAAATGATTTAAAATGAAGTTAAATACAAACGATCTTAAAGTTATCTGGGGAGCCCGTTTATTTTTAATAATATTTTTTGGCGTAGGGGTCGTCGGGTTTGTATTGCCGGCTACACATGACCTGTTTCAGAAGTTGGTTCCTGTGAACCTTATTGTTAGTACCATTATTCTGTTTCTGTTCCACCAATCATGGAAAACAAGGCATATAGCAGTTTTTGCAGGCATAGCAATTTCAGGTTATCTCATCGAAGTATTTGGGGTTCAAACCGGTTTGGTTTTCGGGAGCTATTCTTACGGAAACGCCCTTGGCTTAAAAATCCTTGATACCCCGCTTTTGATCGGGGTCAATTGGTTAATTCTGGTTTATTGCATCTACATTCTTTTCCCCCGGTTTAACCAGAAATGGTTCTATCCGTTTTTTGGGTCGGCTGTTCTGGTAATTTTCGATATCATCATGGAGCCGGTTGCTATTAAAACAGATATGTGGTCGTGGGCGATAGGGAAAATCCCGTTACAGAATTATGCAGCCTGGTACATAATTGCAATGCTTATGCTCTTTTCATTAAAGCTTTTCAGGGTTAATTATTTAAACAGACTTGCTGTCTGGCTTTTATCCATTCAGTTTGTGTTCTTTGTACTGCTTGGTTTTTTATTGTAACATCTATTCAATTTTACTATGGGATTGTTGATTGCATCGCTGGTTTATTTATCATGGCTTAGCCATCTGGTTTACATTCTATTAAAGGTGAACGTTGATCCTGCCTCACCGGTTTTTTACATGCATATCTTATTTCAGGGATTTTTGTTTACGGGATTATTTATAACAGGGCACGATGCCATGCATGGAACCGTATCGAGAAACCGCAGGATTAATGACCTTGCCGGGTGGATTGCCACCCTTTCGTTTGCGTACCTTTCGTACGACCGGTTGCGGAAAAACCATTATTTGCACCATCAGTACCCGGCATCGGAGAAAGATCCCGATTTTTATGCCGGCAGCAATAATTTCTTTATTTGGTGGTTTATGTTCCTTGTACGATATACAACCTGGTGGCAGTTGTTATTAATGGCCATTACCTTTAATATTCTGAAGATTTGGTTCACCGATTGGCAATTAATTTCTTTCTGGGTATTACCGGCAATACTGGGCACTCTGCAGTTATTCTTCTTTGGAACATATATACAGCACCGCAGGCCACATAAGCCAGAAATGGGTATCCACAAGGCAAGGACTTTACCCAAAAATCATTTTTTGGCCATGGTTACCTGCTATTTTTTCGGCTACCACCGCGAACACCACGAATCGCCCACCACACCCTGGTGGAAACTTTACCGCTCTAAAAATATTGTTTCCCCATCCTAACCCGGCAACATGATTAAAGCACGCAGACAAAAGCTACCGCTCTGGTTTTTTACTACATATTTCAGGGTGTTGCAGAAGTTCCTTTTTCGAAAAGTGGAATTTAAAATGCTTAATTCAGTTCCTGAAGGTCCTGTTTTGCTTATTCAGAATCATTTTTCCTGGTGGGATGGATACTGGTCGTATTATGTTGCAGAAAAGATACTCGGAAGAAATTTTCATGTTATGATGCTCGAGGAGCAACTCCGGAAACGTATGTTTCTTGCACGTACCGGGGCTTTTTCGGTCAACCGTAATAGTAACAACTTATTGGCATCCATACGTTATGCCTCCGGTTTGCTTTCCGATAGCAAAAATGTGGTAACAATTTACCCACAAGGGGCAATTCAGAGCCATTATCAAAACAAAATTCAATTTGAGAAGGGAGCCGAAATATTATTAAGGCTTAGTTCGAAACCGGTAAATCTGGTATTTGCGGTTGCCCGGATTTCATATGGCACACCTGTAAGGCCAAAAGCTACTGTTTTTGTAAAATACATTGGAAATAACAAAGTTGCATCAGGTCAACTTGAAGAAGCTTTCAACGATTTTTATACTCATTGCACAAAGGAAACAATTGATAGTGAATTTTAACCGGATACTTTAAGGCGTAATTATGGTCGGATTTACTTTTTTTGTTTTAATTTTTCTAACGGTCAGGGCTTTGATTTCGCTGATCAACCTATTGACGCGTAATTATTTACCATCCGGAATTCCCGATTCACAACCTTTAATCTCAATCCTGATACCAGCCCGAAACGAAGAAAAATCGCTCCCGTTATTGCTGACCGATTTAAAGGAAGCTACTTGGATAAACCTGGAAATAATAGTTTGCAACGACCATTCGACCGACAAAACCGAAGAAATTCTAAAGAATTTTTCGAATGAAATGCCCAATCTCAGGTTTTTTAACGGCAAAATGCTGCCCGAGGGCTGGACAGGTAAAAATTATGCATGTCACCAATTGGCCCAAAAGGCAAGTGGTGATTACCTCCTTTTCCTGGATGCCGATGTACGAATTTCTCCGCACATGGTTCAAAAAGCATTGGCATATATTCAGAAACACAGGTTTCAATTGGTTTCGGTCTTTCCGACACAGGTGATGCATACACTTGGCGAAATGGCTACCGTGCCCGTAATGAACTGGGTTCTGCTAAGTCTTTTGCCCCTTCCACTTGTGAGGCTATCCGGTTTTTCATCTTTATCGGCTGCAAATGGCCAGTGTATGCTGTTCGATGCAGAAAATTACCGTTCGAATATGTGGCACCAAAAAGTGAAAAGCAATACGGTTGAAGACATTGTAATTTCGAGGGCGATTAAGAAAGGAAAAGGAAAAATTGCTACCCTTACCGGAGGAGACGATGTGTTTTGCCGTATGTACAAATCTTCTGCTGAAGCAATCAATGGTTTTTCACGAAATGTGCACCAGTATTTTGGCGGGAGCCGCCTTGTTATGGTTGTATTTGCAATTGTTGTTCTTCTAGGGTGGATACCGGTACTTATTTCGATGGGTTGGATTGGAATTAAAATTTATTTCATATTGGTGGCCGCCAACCGGGTATTTGTTGCTATGGCAAGCCGGCAAAATAGTACCGCGGTATTGTTGCATCCTGTGCAGATGATTAATTTTGGCATCATTGTGGTTATGAATATCGTCAGGAAATTTAAAGGTTCGATTCAATGGAAAGGAAGAATTATAAAGGTTTGATGCTTATATTGCTTTTAACATTTTTAATTGGCTTTCAGAATATATCAGCAAATAACTATGCCTGTTTTTTTTACGAAACCTACGCCAAAGGCGATATTTCGGGCTGGGAGAACGAGTTCAGGAAGCTTGAGAAGGAGAATCCTCAGAATTTTTCGGTTCTTTCCGATGCTATGCTTGCCCGATATGGATATGTTGGTTACCTAATCGGTATTAAAGAAAATACTAAAGCCCGGACCTTGCTCGACGAAACCGAAAAAATTCTTGAAAAATTGCTCAGGCAAAATCCGGGAAACGCAAGGTTACTTGGAGTTAAAGCCGGCCTTACAGGACTTCGAATCGGCCTTTCGCCCATGCGGGCCCCATTTCTTGGCCAACGAAATGCCGATGCTTACGAAGAGGCCATAAAAAATAACCCAAAGGAACCAATGGGCTGGATTGAAAAGGGAAACTCGTTATTCCACCGCCCTGCAATGTTTGGAGGCGATAAAAAAGAGGCCGAAGCTTCGTTCCTGAAAGCGCTTGAAATTTCGGAACCCAAGGGATGCAGCTGGCTTCACAGTTTTATCCAGGTAAGGCTTTACGAAGCGTATAAAGCAAACGGAAAAGCCTCCGAAGCGGAACGGATCAGACAGGCTTTACAATCAAAACCGGGTTATTTTAAATGGATCGAAGCGTTGTAATTAATACTGTTTTTTGAGTGATGCACCCTTAAAATAATGTGAAAGTATTTCTTTATAATTAAAACCTTTTTCACCCATAACTGCGGCACCGATCTGACATAATCCGACCCCATGCCCCCAACCGGCTCCTTTAAAAATAAACTTGCCCGGAATTCCGTCTGTAATATCGTCATAATCGACAACAAATGCAGAACTGTATAAGTGGGACGACGAAAGCCACTTTCTGATCTCAAGTTCTTTACCTACGATCATGGTGCGCAAAGTACCGGTTATTTTAAGCCGCACAATTCCTCCCGAATAACCTCTTTCCAATGGTTCGATACTTAATACCGTTCCAAAATCGTACCCCGATCGGTTTAACAACAAAGCCGATAATTCATCTTGTGTATATATTTTTTCCCATCGGAAAAAATCGGTGGTTTTTTGGTCGAAATCGGGTAAAACCT
>CAZMDP010000140.1:0-5912 GCA_964565015.1 uncultured Prolixibacteraceae bacterium
CGTAAAATATACCCCTATATCGAATAGCAGAGGCGTGCCTAATTTCAGTGAATAATCGGCTATCAGAGGAATTTTAACCCACGTTCCGGTCAGGAAGGGTTTTCCTGAAATTACGCCAGGCAGGGCACTGATAAACGCCGTTAAAAGACCGAGGCCAATTAGGCTTATGGGCGAAATTCTGAGCGTTTTACGCGAATTGGCCACATCCCATGCAAGGGCCTGAAAAATGAATGCCCCACTAACCATTAACCCACCTATAAAACCTCCTCCCGGATAATTGTGCCCACGGAACAGGGTTATTATCGAGAAAAATATCAGAATAAACCGGATATAGGGCAGTGCAATTTGTAGTATGATTGTTTTCATTTTTTCGCCTTGTTTAGTTTAACCAACGCAAAAACTCCCAATGCGGCAATACTCAGAACGGTGATCTCGCCCAGTGTATCCAATGACCTGAAATCAACGAGTATAACATTTACTACATTTTCACCAAAACCTCCTGGCAAACTGTTCTTTACAAAAAAGTCTGATATGGGATGATTGTAGTTAACATGAATCGATTTCAGCACAAGGATTGTCATAAAGCTTCCGGCTGCAACTGCAATCAAAGCATCCCTGATCCTTGATTTACGCGATGATAGATTGGCAAATTTGGGCAGTTTCTGCAATACCAGTACAAAAAGTACAAGGGTAAGCGTTTCAACAAGAATCTGGGTAATTGCCAGGTCAACAGCACTGTAAATCAGATAAAGCAATGCTATTCCCAAGCCCACAACTCCCATCGAAATTATGGCCATCAACCTCGATTTTGCAATGGCGGTTATTATCGATGCTCCCATCATCAGGATAGTCAAAGCTATAACGTAGTATGGTTGTTTGGTATAAATGATGCCTTCGCTCCATCCCCGTGTATTTAAAATCATAAACCAGATAAGAATGGTTGCTGCAATAAATATGGTCATCAGGTAGAAACGGTGATATCCGTGTTGAATAACTGCGGTTTTCTTTTTCGAAAGTTTTATAAATCCATCAATTACACTGTTGAAAACATCGGCCAATTTAATGTAAAACAAAGTGCGGTTTATGCTCTGAAGAACCGGTAAAACCTGTTTGCGCAGCAGGAATAGGATAAAACCTGTGGCCACGGTTACCATACTTAAGGCAAGTACCTGGTTAAACCCATGCCACAACGAAAGATATACCTTAACAGGTTCGCGAAGGATGGTGCTGATGGCCGGTTCGATAATTTTCGCCATACTTGACGGATAGAGGCCAAAAAATAAACTTGCAATTACCAGAACTGCAGGCCCAGCAAGCATTTTCCATCCTTTCTCGTTTGGAGGTTTAGGCATTCCGCCTTCCTTTTCGATAAAGACACGATAACCAAACATGGTCGATACCCATACCATAAAAATATTGGATGCCACACCCAATATGGTTAATATCACTGCAATATCGGGTGTTCGTATTTTTGCCTCATAAATTAATTCTTTTCCAATAAAACCTAACATGGGAGGTAACCCTGCCATTGATAAAAGTGCAAGCGTGGATATGATGAAGGTTTTTGGCATGGGTTTCCAAAGCTCGCCCAACAACGTTACATCGCGGGTTCCTGTTTTATGGTCGATCATGCCGGCAATCATAAACAACGACGCTTTATAGAAAGCATGAATGATTAAAAACAACACGGCTGCTTCGATTGATGCCTGTGTACTGATTCCGAACAGAAGGACCATGGTGCCGAGCGAACTCACTGTTGTGTAAGCCAGAATTGCCTTAAGGTCGGTTTGGGTTAATGAAAGATATGCACCTATAAACATGGTCATAGCGCCAATCAAACTGACCAGGAACATCCACTGGGGCGTTCCACCCATTACCGGGCTCAATCGGGCCAATAAGAAAATCCCGGCCTTTACCATTGTTGCCGAATGTAGGTAAGCGCTCACAGGCGAGGGCGCCTGCATGGCACCGGGCAGCCAGAAATGAAAAGGAAACTGCGCCGATTTGGTCACCACCCCGGCAAGGATAAGAATGAGCGAAGGCAGGTATAATTTATGTGCTTTAATGCTATCTGCACTTCTCATCAGATCGGCAAACTCAAAACTGCCAGCCATTTGCCCCAATAAAATTATTCCCCCAAATAAAGCCAACCCACCCATGACCATAATCAGCAACGACTGAAGTGCTGCCTGCCTGGCTTTGTCATATTCATGTTTAAAACTTATAAGGAAAAAAGAAGTGAAACTGGTAAGTTCCCAGAAAAGGAACATAACCAATATGTTACCCGATAGGACAAGGCCGAGCATCGAACCCATGAAAAGCATGATAAACGTATAAAACCTGTCCTTATCGGCATAATGCTTCATGTATTCATTGGCATAAACCAGAATAAGGGTTCCTATACCCGAAACAAGGAGCAGGAATAAATAACTCAACCCGTCAAATGTCCAGGTAATATTCAGCCCAAGCTGGGGTATCCATTCATAGGTAATGCTTTCGCAGGCTGTATGCTTAAGACCGGCTCCTTTAATTACTGTAAAAATGAAAGTAGAAAGCGGAAGCAATGAAAGGGTGCTACCCTTATAATTGCTTAGAAATTTGGGCATATATGGCACCCAGATCGCTGCAAGGAATGTAAGAAGTAAAAGTAGCGTCATACTGTATTATTCAGTTTTCGGGATACTTTTTCGTAGTGAGAACCGTGCACCTTTCTGGGGCTTTATATGGTCACGTTCGAGAATAGCAAGCGGGTCAATAAAGTCCTTAAGCACTTCCTCATAGTCGAAAGCCGATGCTGAAGAAGTGAGGCTAAGCACCGGTATTGACGATTCGTTGATGATGTGGTGTGCAAAAGCACCTATGTAATTATCGTAGGTATAACCTTCCTGATGGGTCATAACCAGAATCACCGAAGCCTTTATCTGATTGGCGTATTCCAAAACCCTCTGATAAGGCGGAACTTCGCTCCTGGGGAATAGTTTCATACCGCAGGTAATACCATTCTTATCAAATGTTTCTTTGGCTTGCTGAAGTTTTTTGAAGATGCGGCTTTCACGGGCGCTGATACCCCCAATAATAGCCGAAACCAGACAAACATTCAGGTTGTAATGTTTGGCGTACAGTACCGCACTCGATATCTGCCGGTTGGTTTTTTTGGTAAGATCGAGCGGGACTACCATTATTGACCCAATATCGTCGAAATCGCCTTTTGTTGTCAGTACCGGTGCTTCCGAATTTAAGGTAACCTGTTCAACGGTTACGCCCAGCATCTGCTCAGAGCTGTTCCCCTGGTGGTTTTCGCCCAATATCACAATCCGTGGATGTAACTCTTTGATTACTTCAAGAATTTTTTCATGAGGCCGGCCCCGTTCAACCCGGGTAATTACTTCGATGTTGTGGGGAGCAATATATTCATTGGCAATTTCCAGGAGTTTGTCTTTTGCTTTTTCGGTAATTTTTACAACTTCGTCAACCGAAATAAATAGGTCGGCCCAGAAACCGCCCATTTCAAGGACATGCAAAAGGTGTATCCTCCCGTCGAAGCGTTTGGCCATATTAATCGAATATCGCAGTGCCTTCAACGACGGTTCTTTAAAATCAATCGGTACAAGAATATCGCGCAGGGCTTTATCCATATTTTTGTTTTTTAACCCAGATAACTGAAAAAGCTTATGAATTGTTTAATTTTTAGTTCCGTTTTAATGCTGTTTGCTCAGCATGATGGTTTGATTCCGGTTTGGCCCAACCGAAGCAATTGAAATAGGTACGCCGGTTTCGTTTTCGATGAACCGCATATAACTTACAAACTCAACGGGAAATTCGCTTTCCCTGGTAATTGAGGTCAGATTGGTTTTCCAACCCGGTAAATCAATATAAACCGGACGGAGTTCATTGTTGAGTTCATAGGGGAAATCTTTTATAACCTCCCCGTTGATTTCGTAGCCTACACAAATTTTTATGGTGTCGAACTGATCCAGAACATCAGCTTTCATCACGATCATTTCGGTTACACCGTTCAGCATAATGGAGTATTTTAATGCTACCAGGTCGAGCCAGCCGCAGCGGCGAGGCCTTCCGGTGGTTGAGCCGTATTCGTTCCCGGCTTTGCGCAACAGATCGCCGGTTTCATCGGTTAACTCGGTTGGGAACGGCCCCGATCCTACCCGTGTGCAATATGCCTTGAATATTCCAAGAACCCTTCCGATTTTGCCGGGAGCAATCCCTAATCCGGTGCAAGCCCCTGCACATATTGTATTTGATGAGGTTACGTACGGATATGAGCCAAAATCGATATCGAGGAGCGTACCTTGTGCCCCTTCGGCAAGCAGCGATTTACCCTGATTGAGCAAGTCATTTATAAAGATTTCGGAGTCGATGAGTCTGAACGATTTCAGCAGCTCAATTCCTTCGAACCATTCTTTTTCGCAGGCGGCCAGTGTTTCCTTATAATCGTAATGGAAAAAATTCTCCAGAAGGCTTTTATGGTTTTCAATGCGGCTTGAGTATTTTTCTTCAAAATTGTGCAGAATATCACCAACCCTTATTCCTTCGCGCCCTATTTTGTCGCGATAGGTTGGGCCTATTCCTTTCAGGGTTGACCCGATTTTGGTTTCGCCTTTCGAGGTTTCTGAAGCTGCATCGAGAAGTCGGTGGGTTGGCAATATCAAATGGGCTTTTTTCGATATGTAAAGATTGTGTGAAATATCAAAGCCTTTTGCTTTCAGCGATTCAATCTCTTTTTTAAACACAATAGGGTCAATGACTACACCATTCCCGATAATATTAATCTTGTTCTCGCGGAAAATGCCCGAAGGTATGGTATGCAATACCTGTTTCATTTGGTTGAATTCAAGGGTATGACCGGCATTGGGGCCACCTTGAAAACGAGCAATTACATCGTAATCAGGAGTTAAAACGTCAACAACTTTTCCTTTACCTTCGTCGCCCCACTGGAGGCCAAGCAAAACATCGGCTTTCATGAAAATAATTTTTGGTTAATTGAAATAATTCATTTTCAGTGTGATCAGAAAAGCTGAAAATTTAACAGCAAACAATCACGATGGGTAAAGTTACAAATATTTTTGAAGGCTGATTGGGATTTAACAAATGATAGCTGCAATTAATCGTTTGCTTTTAAACTGTACGGTTAAATATCGATTGAAGCAGGATCGGTGTAGTGCCCATAAATATATAAGGTATGGTGCGAAAGTTCGAAATCATGCTTTTTACAGGCATCTTCAATAATTTCCCTAATCCGGGGATCATAAAATTCAACAATTTTTCCGGTGTTTATATCGATTAAGTGATCGTGCTGCCTGCGGGCAAATGATTTTTCAAATTGTGCAATATTTTTCCCAAACTGGTGCCTGACAAGCAATTTGCAGCCAAGCAGCAAGTCGATGGTGTTGTACAAAGTGGCTCGGCTGACCCTGTAGTTTTTTTCTTTCATGGATAAGTACAACGATTCTACATCGAAATGGCCGTCTTTCGAAAATATCTCATCAACAATGGCATATCGTTCAGGAGTTTTGCGGTGGCCGTTGGCTTCGAGGTATTCAGTGAAAATTGTTTTAACAGCTTCCCTTACTTTTTCCTTATCCATATTTAATCCTATTAAAAATAGCGATTCAAAAATAGTTTTTTTTTGATTATCTGATATTCGGGGAAAAATACAGATGTGCAATAAAAAGGCGCCTTTGGTAAAATATATTGGATCAGTCGTTCAGGTTTTCGACCCGCACTACCTTATCGATACCTTTAATTTTATTCAAATGGTTTATGAGTTGCTGGAGGTCTTCGGTGTTATGGATATATAAGTATAAATCGCCTTCAAAAATTCCGTTGTGGGTGTCGAATTTCACCGCCCGCATATTGATGTTATGCTGCTTCGAAATGATGTTGGTGACTTCATT
>CAZMDP010000141.1:0-5901 GCA_964565015.1 uncultured Prolixibacteraceae bacterium
CCCCTGCTTTTGCAGCAATGGTAATGGTTTTACCAAGCCGAGGAAATATTTTCGACATTTTATCCCAGCGTTTTTCTTTTGCAGCCCTGCGGTATTCGAATGCTCTTCCCATAAAAATATTATTTATTAATATATTCGACTTATATTCAATAATTTACAAATGTTTAACTACTTTAATGTATAATCTGCAAAATTGCAAAAAATCTGTTGCATAAATAAGTTTTAATTGTGGGTGAATAAAATAATGTAAGCGCTAAAATTCAAAACCAAACATTATAATTTATTCATAGAGGTTAATTCTGTATAAATCATGTATAATGAGCGGTTTGAAAAGAAAATAAAAACACTATCTTTGCGCCACATTTTTTGAAAAATAACGAAAGAGATTTATGTCAGTAAAAATGAGATTAGCGCGGCATGGCCGCAAAAAGTATGCATTCTACCACATTGTGGTAGCAAATAGCAGGGCGCCACGGGATGGCAGGTATATTGAAAGGATTGGTTCATACAATCCCAACACGAATCCTGCTACAATAGATCTCGATTTCGACAAAGCCTACGACTGGCTTGTAAAAGGCGCACAACCAACCGACACCGTACGTGCCATTTTATCGTACAAAGGTGTACTCTTGAAAAAACATCTTGCAGGAGGCGTTAAAAAAGGAGCCATCACCCAGGAGGAAGCCGATAGGAAACTGGATGCCTGGTTGAATGAAAAAGATGCAAAAATTCAGGCTAAAAAGAATATGCTTTCTTCGCAGGTTGACAAATTACGCCGTAAACAACTCGAAGCCGAAGCAAAAGCAAACGAAGAACGCGCAGCTGCCCTTGCCGCAAAAAAATCGGCCCTTGCTGCCGAAGCTGCCGCTGCCAAAGCCGCTCCTTCTGAAGAAATCACTGACAGCGAGCCTGCCACCGAAGGTGGTGAAGCCTGATGTTGATTCTGATTGCAACAAAATACCGGAAAGCCATCTTTTTTCAGATGGCTTTTCTTTTTGATAAAATCAAATGAATTGTTTGGTATGATTATCCCAACGAAAAATAACTGCTCAAGAATTGGTTATTTTCTGAAACCACACGGCGTTTCGGGAATTTTAATGCTAATTTTTGAAGATGGATTAGATGAAATTGTCGAAAATACGAAAGTATTTTTTGTTGAAACCGATGGAATCCTGGTTCCCTGGTTTACCGCTGATGATGGCGTCAGAATTATATCCTCAAAATCGGCACTGGTTGAACTCGATTGGATAACCGATGAAACCGCAGCAAAAAAGTTGACGAAAAAACCAGTATGGGTAGAAAAATATTTGCAGCATAATAGCTTAAATGTCGATGAAATCGATTTAACCGGATACAAAGTATTCGACAATAGAAATGAATATTTGGGGATAATTACCGAAATCAACAATTATTCAGGCAATCAGGTAATTACAATAAAAAAAGATGAAACCGAACTACTTTTTCCCCTTCATCATGACTTTATTGCAGATTTTGATGAAATAAAAAAGACGATAATCTTTATCGTTCCTGAGGGGCTTATCGGTTTGTGATGCTTTCGGACGGTAATTACCTGATAAAAATTTCTATTTAAATTTAATCCTTTTGCAACAAACCGAAAAAGTTTGCGTCTTATCGATATGTTTAACCATGAAGAAAAATTGAGAACAATGAAAACAAAATTGACTTTTACCGCCCTGATCTTAATAATGTTTTTAAACCTGAGTAGTTATGCCCAAAGGCAAACCAGGGATGTTCCGGCCTTTACCGGGATCAGTCTCAGGGTTTCAGCAACCGTTCATTTGATCCAGGGCGACCGCCAGAAAGTCGAAATCGAAGCACGTAGCTCGGTCCTCGATGAATTGATTACCGAAGTAAGTGGCCGCGACCTTATCATCAGGTTTCCAACCCGTACATTTTTTAACCGCAGTTTTGAAACCGGAAAAATCGATATCTTTATAACCGCACCGGAAATAAATTCGTTAAGCATTAGCGGATCGGGGGATATTCTTGCAAAAGGTAGCTGGAACGCAAGGATTATGGACCTCAATGTCAGTGGTAGTGGAAGCATTTATATTGATCAGTTAAATTCAGAGAGGGTAAAGGCAGTTGTATCCGGCTCGGGCGATATTGTTATCAAAGATGGTGAAAAAGCCAATGAATTCTCAGGAACCATTTCAGGGTCTGGGAGTATTAAGGCTGCAAATTATGAAGCGCAACATGTAACCATCAGGATAGCCGGATCGGGTAATTGCAATATACATACCAATGGAAGCCTGAATGCAAGGATAGCCGGATCGGGAAGTGTTTACTATACCGGCAATCCGAGCCTTGATACTTCTATTGCAGGATCAGGTAAAGTAATTGGCCGGAACTGAAATATTCCGACTTGAATTGCCCAAAAAGTGTATCCATGAATTCTTTTTGATTATCATTTGTTTGTTATTAAAATCTGAATTAGATTTGTTAGTGATATTTAATATCAATAATAATCTAAAATCAAGCTCTATGGGAATGTTAAAAGAATTCAAGGATTTTGCCATGAGGGGAAACGTTGTTGACCTGGCCGTGGCAGTAGTAATTGGTGGGGCATTCGGCAAAATTGTAACCTCGGTTGTAAACGATATAATTATGCCCCCTATTGGTCTTCTTCTTGGTGGCGTCGATTTTTCCGACCTGAAAATAGTCATGAAATCAGCAACTGCCGAAGCTGAGGCCGTAACCCTAAATTACGGATCGTTTATTAATACCGTGGTTGATTTTGTAATTATTGCATTTGCAATATTCATGCTGATAAAAGCAATCAATGCAACCAAGAAAAAACAACCGGCACCTCCACCACCAGCTCCGCCTGCGCCTTCGAAAGAAGAAGTTCTTCTTACCGAAATTCGGGATTTACTTGCAAAAAAATAACTTTAAAACAAAAAGGCTGTCAAAAGGCAGCCTTTTTTATTTGGTATAAACGGTTTTCCGATTTACTTCAATCCCATTTTCAGGAACTCCCTGAATTCATTATTATCAAAAGTTACGGCTAATTCATGCTTTGTTCCGTCGGGACGGATTACAACATGATAAGGTATGGTATTGGTATTGTAATTGGCGATTTGAAAATCGAGGTTTGCTTTGCCCATGGTTTTAATTACTTTCCCATCGAGGGCCGATGTTACCCAATCTTCCTCGGCCAAAGTTGACCTGTCGTCGGTATAAAGGGCAATAATCACGTAATCTTCGGCTAACATCCTCAACACTTCTGGATCGGTCCAAACCGTATTTTCCATTTTCTTGCAATTGGCACATGCATGCCCCTTAAAGACAAGAAAAACGGGTTTATCCTGTTCCTTTGCACAAGCCATTCCCTGTTTGTAATCGAAATAACCCTGAAGGCCATGGGGAAGATGAAGCTTGTCGGCATATTTTGCAGGGCCACAAGGAGCAGTGGTTGGCGAAGATGATGAACCAATCTGGGAAACCGATATTGTATTTGTAGGAGATGGCGGCGGCAACAACGAAGAAATTGAGGAAAGCGGTGCTCCGTGCAAACCAGTGTACAGATAAATCACAAACGTAAACGTAATCAGCGAAAGTAATAACCGGCCTACTGAAACGTATGGCACATCGCTGTCGTGCGAAAATTTAATTTTCCCCAAAAAATATAACCCTAAAAGAGTAAACAATACCATCCAAATGGCCAGATAAATTTCTCGGCTGAAAATATTGAACCCATATACCTGATCGATATTACTCAGGAACTTCATTCCGAAAGCCAGCAATATGAATGCAAATACAACTTTAATGGAATTTAGCCAGCTCCCCGATTTGGGTAATTTATTCAAAGCAGAAGGGAAATGGCCAATAAGGTAAAAGGGGTGGCAAAAGCAAGGCCGAAGAAAAACATTCCTGCCAAAGGACGTAACCCGCCACCCTGAACGGCTTCAATAATCAATGCCCCAATAAACGGGCCTATACACGAAAACGATACAATAACTGTGGTGAGCGCCATGAAAAACGCCCCTACCAAACCACCCTGATCTGCTTTTGCGTCGGTCTTATTAACCAGGCTACTTGGAAGCACAATTTCGAACATTCCGAAGAATGAAAGGGAAAAAATAAAGAAAAGTAAAAAGAACAGAAGATTGGGTATCCAGTGCGTACTCAGCAAATTACCTACATTTGGGCCAAATACACCAAATGAAAACAATGCCCCCAATAATGTAAATATCAATACGATGGAAAATCCAAAAAACAATGCAGTGCGTATGGCTTTAGCCCGATTCTGACTGCCGCGCATGAAAAATGATACGGTCATGGGAATCATTGGGAACACACATGGTGTAAGTATGGCAGCCAACCCGGCAAGGAAAGAAATTACAATAAACAACCATAACGTTTGCCCTGTAGCTGGCCTGTTGCCCGAAACTGCCCCGGCTGAACTTTCCGTACCTGTTGAGGTACCTTTCATTGCAAATGAAAAGCTGGCATCATTGGGCGGAAGGCACATTTCATCGTCGCATCCCATAAAGGTTACATGTCCGGATATTACTACAGGTTCATCGGTTTTTAATCTGATTTTCTGGGTAAAAACTGCGACATCACTAAAAAACCGAAGGTTGAGCATGAATATGTTGTCGAATTTTTCAACCGGATCAGGATTTTTCTGAAGCTCCCCTACCAATTCAAAAAGCTCGGGATTATCAAAAACAAACTCAGTTGGAATTGGACCACCCTCGGGCAGGTAAGTATCGTATAAATGCCACCCTTTGTCCATAGTAGCGGTAAAAATCAATTCGGCATCCCTGCCATCCTGCTTGTGGTCGAAACTCCACTTAATAGGCTCAATTACCTGTGCCCACAAACCGGATGAAAGCAAAACGGCAAATACAACAAATAATTTCTTTTTCATTTTTCTCTTAAAAAATAAATATAGAGTTCTAAACAATTCAGAGGGCAAAAGTTTTAACATGAGTGTAAAAAACTGACATCTGACTAAACTTTATACCCGCAAAAATGCTTTCATTAATTAATTAAACCTTAGTGTTCCTATATAACTATCAACTCATTATTTTCGTCGAGCAGGTTGTATTCGGTCAGAAGAAACGAAGGTACCGAAACAATTTTAACCCATTTAAAATATTTCATGAACCATTTCAACCTTATGGAAGGGAATCCTTTGGTGAGATATGCTGCCAGATAAGGGTGTACCTTAAGTGTAAGTTTTGATTTGCTCAAATCTTTGAATGCATACAAGATTTTGAGATCAAGTTCGTCGGCGAACAAGATGGTAGGTGTTACCTTGCCAGTTCCTTTGCACATTGGGCAAACTTCGGCGGTTTCGATATGTTCTTCGGGCCTGACACGCTGACGGGTTATCTGCATCAAACAAAACTTACTGAGCGGCAGTATGTTATGCTTTGTCCGATCGGCAGCCATCACTTCCTTCATATAATCGTAAACCTTATGCCGGTTTGATGCCTGGTGCATATCAATAAAATCGATGACAATAATACCGCCCATATCGCGCAACCTTAACTGCCGGGCAATCTCATCACAGGCGGCAAGGTTTACCTCAAGCGCACTGCTTTCCTGATCGAGGCCGGTTTTTGCCCGGTTACCACTATTTACATCAATCACATGGAAAGCTTCGGTATGTTCGATGATTAAGTAAGAGCCATTTTTGAACGAAACCGTTTTCCCGAAAGCACCTTTTATCTGCTTCTCGATTCCGTAATGATCGAAGATAGGAGCACGTCCCTTATAAAGCTTGACCAACTTACGTTTGTCGGGATCGATCGATTCGAGGTAATTGGCAATTTCATCGGCCATATCAGCATCATTCACAATAATGCTGTTAAACTGGGTGTGGTAAATGTCGTGAAGGAAAGCGGTAGTGCGGTCCATTTCGCCCAT
>CAZMDP010000142.1:0-5883 GCA_964565015.1 uncultured Prolixibacteraceae bacterium
CAGGATGGAAATCCGGCTGGTGTGAAAACCATGTTGAGCCATTTCGGGGTAATCGAAAATGTATTGAGGCTTCCGCTCGTGCCGGCAAACGATCTGACTCAGAAGATGATTATTGAAGAATTAAATAAGCTTTCCTGACATGGGGTCACGGTTTTGGTCGGTGCCTTCGCCATGTTTTGTTATCGAAGAATCGAGACTGCGGGCAAACCTTGATCTTATTGCACGGGTTAAGCGTGAAGCCGGTGTAGAGATTATCCCTGCCTTTAAAGGTTTTTCCATGTGGAGCGTTTTTCCGGTACTAAGGGAATATGTTACCGGTGCATCGGCCAGTTCGCTTAACGAAGCGCGGCTCTGTTTCGAAGAGATGAAAGCAAAGGCGCACACCTATTCGCCTGCCTACAATCCTTCCGAATTCAATGAAATATTAGGCTACAGCAGCCATCTGGTGTTTAACTCCATGACCCAGTACGGCCGCTACATTAACGAGGTTTTGTCGTTTCCCGAAAAAGTTTCAGTGGGCCTTCGCGTAAACCCCGAATTTTCGGAAGTTGAACCTTTGATATATAATGCCTGCGCTCCGGGTTCAAGACTGGGGATACTCGCAAGCCAGCTACCCGATGTTTTGCCGCCCGAAGTTGAGGGCCTGCATTTTCATACCCTGTGCGAATCGGGTGCCGACGATCTGGAAAAAACACTCGTTGCTTTCGAACAACATTTCGGGAAGTATATTCCACAGGTGAAATGGATCAACATGGGCGGTGGTCACCTGATGACCCGAAAGGGTTACGATGTGGACAAGCTGATTTCGATCCTCAGGAAATTCAAAGCAAAATACGATAAACACATTATTCTTGAGCCAGGTTCGGCTTTTGCGTGGGATACAGGCGTATTGGTATCGACCGTTCTCGATGTAGTTGAAAACAAAGGGATTAAAACAGCTATGCTCGATGTTTCGTTTGCGGCCCACATGCCCGATTGCCTTGAAATGCCCTACAAGCCCCGAATCGAAGGCAGTTACTTCGATCCTGTACCGGGAAAACCTACCTACCGCATGGGGGGAAATTCATGCCTGAGTGGTGACTTTGTAGGGTCGTGGTCGTTCGATGAAGAATTGAGACCCGGCGACCGTATCATTTTCGAAGATATGATACATTATACAATGGTAAAAACCAATTTCTTCAATGGTGTGGACCATCCTTCCATCGGTATCCTGCGGCCCGACGGTGAGTTTGAACTGGTAAGGAGCTTCGGGTATAATGAGTATAAATATAAGCTTTCGTAAAGAGTTATGGATGGTTGTAGAATGTATTTACAATCTGTTCGATTATTGATTATGCCTAAAGGGCAACAGGTTACAGTTGCATATTCATCATATTGAGTTTTGTTTCGTCTAAATTACATCCATAATCCTTGAAACCCTTGTGAAACCCTTATTTTTGCCACTCTATGTAAATTTTTGATAATATTTGTTCATGGTAAATTTTCATTCTTTTCATATCCCGGTAATGGGATTAGGTTATACAATTGATTCCCCTGTTAAAGTAGCCCATTATGGCATTTCTTCGGTAGTTGCATTGGCCAACGATTCACTGATTGAGAAAATGAGGGAATTTTATTGTGCGAAATTTGAACTCCCTTTTAGTCCGATTACCACACGCGAACTGGATTACCGTTGTGCCAGGATAAGGGAATACCTCAATGTATTGGACGAAATCGTAAAACGGAAATTTGATGAGCTAAAAAAATCGGCTTTGGAAAAGGGGGCCGAACTGGAAAAATACATTGATCTGCTACCCGAAATGTCGGAGATCAAAAAAAGTTTTTATAAGCTTACCCATCCGAATTACGATGTAAATAAAGTATGGCAATGGGTAAAAGATCACCTCAGGCCCGGCAGCATCGATGTAAACATCATGACCAAGCTGGATAAGGAGAATTATCATAAAGGGGAAAAACTACCTCAGGAATATAACGATGCCCATGCTGCCTTGCGGGGATTTGCAACAAGTAACCTGAAATCGTCAATTGTATTGTCGGCGGGGATGAACCCTTACCTGTTCAGTTATATGGAGCAATTTGAGGGTTTTTATCCCGATGCAAACGGCGAATTGCAAAAGAAGGTTATCCTGAAAGTGAGCGATTACCGATCGGCGCTTATTCAGGGAAAAATGTTGGCCAAAAAAGGCATCTGGGTTTCGGAGTTCAGAATGGAATCGGGATTAAACTGCGGCGGACATGCCTTTGCAACAGATGGTTACCTGATGGGTCCTGTACTTGAGGAGTTTAAAACCAACCGGGCATTACTTATAGAAACCCTACATGAAATATATGTAAAAGCACTGGCTGAAAAAGGATTTACTATACCCGAAAAACCTTTCCCGATGTTGATAACTTCTCAGGGTGGCGTGGGAACTGCCGATGAACACAGGTTGTTGCTCGAATATTATGAAATGGATTCGGTGGGGTGGGGTACGCCGTTTTTGTTGGTTCCCGAAGCCACATCGGTCGATGAAGGTACCCTGCAGTTGCTGGCCGACGCCAAAGAGGACGACCTCTATTTGAGTAATGTTTCACCTATCGGCATACCCTTCAACAATGTGCGCGGCAATACAAAAGAAATCGAGAAAATGGAACGGGTAATAGCAGGCAACCCCGGAAGCCCATGCACCCTGCAACACCTGAAACTTTTCAGGGACAATGAAGGGAATCCCATCTGCACTGCATCGCGTGAATACCAGCGGGCAAAACTGGCTGAAGTTGAAGCAACCATAACCGATCCCGAAAAACTGGAAAAAGCGAAACAAAATATTTTCGACAAGGTATGCCTTTGTGTGGGGTTGGGAACTTCGACCAAAATGGCACACGGTATCGATACCAGATCCGACGGCCGAGGCGTCTCTATTTGCCCCGGCCCGAATATTGCCTGGTTCGACAAGGTGGTTTCGCTCAAAGAAATGGTGGGCCATATTTATGGCCGCAACAATTTAATTACCCGAAACGATAGGCCGCACATGTTTATCCACGAGCTTAAAATGTATGTGGACTATTTGCGGAATATGGTTACGGAAGCCGAATCCCCAATCAGTGGCAGGATTGCAGCCCGTATAAAAACCTTCAGGGAAAACCTGATCAGTGGAATCGAATATTACCGTGATCTGTTTGACCGGCTAAAAGACGTTTTTAATATTCCTTCGGATACTGCCAAAAGGCAATTAAACACGTTTAAGGAAGAGATTGAATCGATAGGGATAGGGTAGTTGACATGCTGTTTTTTACAAACAATTTTGAAATAGTTTTATATCATATAATACAATCCTGATAATTTTTTTAATATTGTTCCCATTGAACCAATGAAGTAATTAATAGATTGGAATCTGATCTGAAAATATGGGACGATTTTCGTAGTGGTGAAAAATATGCCCTGTCGCATATTTATTTTCAGTATGTTGGGTTGCTTTACCAATATGGCAGGAAGTTCACTAAAGACAGCGATTTGGTTAAAGACACCATACAAGATCTATTTTTTGATCTGATCCGTACCCGTGAAAATTTAGGGCCAACAGACAATATCCGTTTTTACCTGTTATGTTCGTTCAGGCGAAAACTTGCTCAGAACCTTATAAAAAATCAGGCAGCTGCTCCTGTTCAACCTGTTGAATCAACCCCTAATATTGTATATTCTATTGAAGATGAACTAATTGGTCGCGAAAGCCTTAGCCACCGTGAAAGGATTGTCCAAAAATGCCTCGATGAGCTTAATCCCCGCCAGCGCGAAATTTTGTACTACCGTTTTACCTGCAATCTTGAATATGATGAAATTTGCGAACTAATGTCGTTGAAATATGATTCTGCCCGGAAATTGGTACACCGTGCCCTCGAATCATTGAAAAAGATATTCAGTGAGAATAATTTTATCCAGCTATTTATAATGATTACCCGAAAAGTGCTGAATTAACCCGATTTAAAATAAAATCTGGTAAAACTGTCCACAAAAAAATCAAAACCCTCTTTATACTAATAAACGAAGTTTCATACACCGTTTGTTCATCAACTTTTTGTTTTTATCATAGGTTTAGGTTTAGTTAGAACAGCTGAGAAACCGGCCGGAATTATCCGGCCGGTTGTTTTCTGAAATTTTTTTTTCTAAAAAAATGTCCACAAAATCGGAAAACGCTTCTTTATGGTTATATAAAATTATTTAATGAACAGGAAATATCTGACATATACGCTTGATGAACTGCTCGAAGATGCAGGTTTTATTGACTTTGTGAGGCTTGGAAAAGACCAACATGAGTGGGAAGTACTTTTTGCCCAATCGGAAATTTTAAGGAGCAATGCCCAGAAAGCCCGCACAATTATCGAAACCCTCAAAGATAATCAACATGATATCTCAGAAATCGAAATAAATGAAATCTGGAAAAATATTGAACGCTACGATTCCATAGTTAATCACAAGCAAAAAAGGAAAGTTTTATATACGGTAATACGTTATGCAGCTGTTTTACTGGTTTTATTATCGGTTGGAACAACGGTTTGGTATGTATTATCTGAAAAAAACAAACAGACAATATATCAGTTCAGCCAGTTTACCGATATTCCCGGCGAGGGGGATGCCCGTCTGATCCTTCATAATGGTGAAGAATTTTCATTGGGCAAAGATAACTCGAAAGTAGAAGTAGGCGTGTCGGGCGAAATAGTAATCAATCAGGAACAAATCATACATACAGAACAAACCGGTCGTGGTAACCCGTCAGCAATGAATGAGGTAGTTGTGCCTGATGGTAAGAAAACCGAACGTCAATTGGCCAACGGTACCAAAGTATGGTTGAATGCGGGGAGCAGAATGGCATTCCCTTCCGAATTCACTGGAAAGCGAAGGGAAGTATATGTTGAAGGTGAAGCTTATTTTGAGGTAGCCCATATGCCATCAAAACCATTTTATGTGCAGGTAAGGGATATAACCGTCAGGGTTTTAGGGACCCGGTTCAATCTAATGGCTTATGCGGGCGAATCTTTTGTGGAAACCGTGTTATTGGAAGGAAAGGTATCCCTGACCGATAACTCATCCGGCTCCATTGGTAAAAAAGAAACCGTGCTCGAACCTTTCCAGAAAGCTTCATTCAGTAAAGGGAACCGTCAATTCGTTATCGAACCGGTTTCCGATGCCGATTTATATACTGCCTGGACCTCGGGCTGGTTCCTTTTTTCGCAGGATAACCTGATGAATGTGCTGCGGAAACTGCAACGATACTACAATGTAAAAATCGAATGTAAAGGCGATTTTTCTGACGATGGCCTAATTTCGGGTAAGCTCGATCTGAAAGACTCGCTCGAACAAGTGATGATGGCGCTTGCCGATGTGGCAGGTATTGAATTCAGGATCAACGAAAATGTAATTACAATAACAAAAACGATAAATAAATTGCCTGTGAGAAGATAAAAAATGAGAACCGGTAGGTCTGCCAACCTCCGGTTCTCAAAACAGTAAATAAATTGTTTCATTTAAAAACTAGTCAAAGGTATGAAAAAATTCTTAAACCTGAGGTATCCGCCACGTGCGGGTATTGCGCAATTTTTATTGAAAATGAAACTACTGACTGCTTTTCTGATTATGGCGCTGGCAGCCGGAGCGGGTAACAGTTACTCGCAGCAGACCAAATTCAGCTTCCGGCTGAATGGTGCCACCGTCCGTGAAGTGTTTCAACAGATCGAGGAGAACAGCGAGTTTATTTTTCTTTACAACGAACGATCGGTTGATCTGGAACGGAAGGTTAACATACGGGTAAAGGATGAAACGGTCGAATCGGTTATGGAACAGCTGTTCAAAGGTACCGGCAATACCTGGAAGGTTTACGATCGGCAGATAGTGGTTTTAGATGTTAA
>CAZMDP010000143.1:0-5875 GCA_964565015.1 uncultured Prolixibacteraceae bacterium
ACCGTTTTGCTAAACACACTCCGGCAAAAGTATGGCGAAGAAAAAATGGCCGAATTTATTGCCTTGCTCAATACTGCTTTTATTCAAAACCACGGAGGAACGACTGAAATTTTTTTGAATGTGCTGCAAGAATCAATGGGTAAGGAAGCATTCGATTTTTTCCAGGAAGGGATTAACCGAAAAAACTGGATGAAAGAACGAGTAAAAACGGCCGCTGAATACGATCCTGATTTTGAGGGTACCTGGAGCGGTGCGCTGACACAATTTGGTACCACTTCAAGATTTGTGCTTCATTTGAAAAATGAGGACAACACTTTAGTCGCGGTTCTCGACAGTCCCGACCAGAATGTTTTCGGCATACCGGTAACGGAGTTGACAATTTCGGGTGATAGCATCACCTGTGTGGTAGCCGTGGCCAGTGCAACTTTTTCGGGCGTGCTCGACAGAAATGCCATAATTATTCGCGGAAACTGGAATCAGCGCGGAACGGACTATCCGCTGGCACTCATGAAGGAATAGTTTTATTTAAATGTTCTTTTGGTAGTGAATTCCTTCGACTACACCAAAAGTGATAACCACCCTGAGTGATAATCCAATTCAGATTGGGCATAATGTGAAGTTGCCAGAAAACACCATAAGTGCTATCATTTCGATTATTGTTTTCCGGCCAACCTGCAAAATATCCGAAAAAATTTAAAATAAACTTTACTACCGGTTTTTCCCCTCTATGAAAAGCACTTTGCTTAAAATTTACGATCCCTGCCATATAATTGCAGACATTGACAGAATAATACGATTGAATGGCAGATATTTACTAAGTATTCCGGGGCTGTTTGTTGCAACTTTGAAGTGGTAAAACATTAAGGTATAACAATTAAAATTCAAAGCCATGAAAACATTTTTTTGTCTCTTTTTAGCAGCAGTCAGCTTCCTTGCACTCAATTCCTGTCAGAAAAAAACTGATGATTTGTTAAACTTTCCTGCAGAGAATGAGGGCGTGAAACTAGATTTCTACGCAAATTTCTCAACCTCAGCCATATCTTCCGAGATCATTGAGAATCCATTAAAAAGCGGGAAGTGGGTCAATAACATCCAGTCCGGCAGCGGAATTGCCACATACATGGGCAATTTTAATTTTTCAATGTGTTGCAACTTTTGCTGTGAAGGTTCGGATTGCGGCACTTATGAGAACGGTCAAGGCTGTTTTGTTTCAGAAAAAGGTGATAAACTGTATATCAGTTTCTCTGGTAAAGCCAAAGTTTATAATACTCCTGACGCTCACGGTTACGCTGGTATTATGGAAGATGAATTCACGGTTACCGGCGGAACCGGGTCATTCTTAAATGCAACGGGCCAGGGGAACTTTAAAAGCTTTTTCGCCCCGAATCTTACATGGATTGATCATAAAATCACCGCTGTATTGCATGTTTTCCCGGATTGATCCGGCAAAAAAAGAACTACGTTTCTGTAAAAATGGTTCACTGGGAATGGAAGTGAACCAGTTTCCATAGATTTATTCTCAAAAAGCTGCAATTAATTGTTGCAGCTTTTTCATTACAAACGCTGCATGTTTAAGTAATCTTTTAGTAATGAGTTCAAAATGAAAAAAAAATCATAAAATTGTTGTAAATTGTCAGGTAGAATTAACTGTCATGATTGAGTCTGAAAAAGATTTTATCCGGACAATCACTTCAATTACAGAGGATAACCTGTCAAAAGAAGAATTCGGCCCGGAAGAATTGGCTAAAAAAGCGGGCATCAGTTATTCGAGTCTCCACCGAAAACTGAAATCATCGCTTAACCTCAGTGGAAGCCAGTTCATCCGTAACATCCGGCTGGAGAAATCAAAAGAATTATTACTGCAAAATAAACTCACCGTTTCGGAAATAGCTTACAGGGTCGGTTTCGGAAGCCCTACCTATTTCATACGCTGTTTCCATGAATACTTCGGAGTACCACCCGGAGAATACAAGTTAAAACCCAGTGAAGAAGACAACACTGCACCTGTTAAAGCTGGCAAAAGGAAAAGAAAAACAAAACTTGTTTTAACCGGCATTTTAGCCTCAGTAATACTGGTGGCAGCGCTGATACTCCTCCTGAAACCCGTTTTTGAGCAGACTAACACTGATTCCCGTACCGAAAAATCTTTAGCAATACTTCCGGTGAAATACATCGGAGAAGCAGATGAACAGTACATGGCAGAGGGTACAATGCAGGAAATAATAAACCACCTGATGCAGATTCGTGATTTACGGGTCGCTCCGAGAACTTCGGTGGAACAGTACCGTAATGACGGCAAAACCATCAGAAAAATCGGATCGGAGCAGAATGTCAGTTACATTTTGGAAACATCCTTTCAGAAAATTGAAAATAAAGTGCTGATTAGCTGTTTTCTGTATCGCACAAATGATGAAAAGCTTCTTTGGAACAAAAAATATGAAAAAGAATGGGCCGACATAATGAATGTTCAGATTGAAATGGCCCGGGATTTAGCCAATGAATTAAAGGCGGTGATTTCGCCGGAAGAAAAACGGAGAATGGAAAAAACGCCCACGCTGGACCTTACAGCCTATGATTTCTACCAGAGGGGCCTCCAGGAACTGAACAGATATGACGACCTCTTCAACCGGGAAGATAAGGTGGAGGAAGCGATGAAATCGTTGGCTCTGGCTAAATCCAAATTCCTTAAAGCGCTTGAAGTGGATTCCACATTTGCCAGGGCCTATCTCGGTTTTGCAGAAGTTTACAACGCGCAGTACTACTGGAAGACCTTTTTTGCGGAAAATTGCATCGATTCAATCAGG
Source organism: uncultured Prolixibacteraceae bacterium (assembly GCA_964565015.1). Classification (GTDB taxonomy): domain Bacteria; phylum Bacteroidota; class Bacteroidia; order Bacteroidales; family Prolixibacteraceae; genus UBA1413. Next base: position 2,805 of record CAZMDP010000143.1, read on the forward strand.
ATATTGGCTGAAAAGGCAATTTCACTGGACGATGGACTGGGAGAGGCATACTTTCTGAAAGGATATTACTATTATGTGAAAGGTGAATCTCAGATAGCCATCAAAGAATACCGGAAAGCCATTGAACTGAACGCCAATCTATGGAGGGCATATTATAACCTGGGAGAATTGTACCTGTTCCAAATGGATGACGCCATATTGGCCATTGAAAATATGGACCAGGCCATACTGCATCATCCGGAGCCTTTCCTTTCATGGATATTACGACGGAAAGCCCTTGCTTTTCAATGGGCAGGCCTGATCGATGAGGCAAACCATGAATTACAAAAAGCTCTGGAACTGGATAATGACAGCTCATCATATTATCTTTATCTTTCCTTATCTTATAACTACACCGGAAATTTTAAAAGTGCAATTAAACAAATAAAAAAAGCCTTGCGAATTAATCCCGACAATCAGGATATCAATGAATACCTGGGCTACAATTTATTGCTGACTAAAGAATATACAAAAGCTCTGGTCCACTTTGAAAAAATGGTGGAAAGTTTGAAACAAAGAGGGACATTACGGACTAATAATATGCACCGTGTCGGTTTTATCTATCTTCAAAACGGTAAAAAGGAAAAAGCCAGGCAATTCTTTGAAGAACAGAAAAAGTACAATGAAGGAATTGTGCAATTGAAACGCTCTTATTATCAGAACAAAAGTGTTTATTATGACATTGCCGCCATCCTTGCCTTTGAGGGCAAAAAAGAAGAAGCCCTCAAAAACCTGAAAATATTTGCCTCTAAACCTAAAATGCCTTCCTGGGGACTTATGCTGCTTAAAAATGATCCGCTTCTCGATAATATCCGCAATGAACCGGAATTTCAGGCCATTTTCAGGGATGCGGAAACCAAATATCTTTCGGAGCAGGAAAGGGTAAAACATTGGATGAAGGCAAAGGGTATGATATAAATATCATGTTTCCCTCCCGCCCCATGTTTGTAAATCGGTAGTTGCTTTTTATTTTCTGAAACACGCTATATAAAACTACATTTAAGACATACACTATCAATTTCTTTGATGCACAACTTTCACCCGATACTTTTGGGCTATATTCTGCCGAAAAGTCAACAGAAAACAATGAATCAAATGAAAGAACAGTATTTAAAATTCGCACATGCTGCGGTAATTACCAACATGTTCGGAATCTTGTTTTCGGGCCTTGTGTTTCCCGTTTTGTCGCAGATTTTCACCCCGCAACCACCGTGGCGCGATGCTGCTTTGTATGTCGAATCGTTTCACCCGCTGCAAACTGCCACCTTTTTTTGCGGTTACTTTCTGGTTATCGGGTCGCTGATGACATTTATCGTCCTGTACAAAACCACACCTGAAAACAAAAAAATATGGGCGTTGACGGGTTTGTTGATTAACGTGGTTTTTACCTCGGTGGTTTTTCTCAATTACATTATCCAAACCACCTACATTCCCTACCTCGCCAACAACAATCCACCCGAAGCGGCAACCATTCTACCCGTTTTTACGATGGCCAATCCGGGCTCATTTGCCTGGGCGCTCGAAATGTATGGCTGGGGCGGAATCGGGTTGTCTTTTATTTTCATGGCCCTTATTTTCAACAATGGAAAACTGGCTAAAACCCTGAAAATACTTTTTCTCGCAAACGGGATTTCGAGTGTAGCTGCTGCTTTAATGACCTCTTTCGATATGAACTGGCTTTTTTCTGCGGCGGGTCTGACAGCCCTTGTAGTTTGGAACGCTTTGGTTTTTGTAATCGATATTTTCCTGCTAAAATTTTTCAGAGAAAATTAAAAATCAATCAATATCCGGAAAATGAAGAAATTGATTATTCTTTTTTGTTTGATCCTGATTTTTCCCCAATGTTTAGCTCAGGGTAAATCAATAACCGGCTATTCATACCTGAGGCCCGGTTTGAAACAAATAAAGGAAAGCGCCAATTTCGGGCTTGTTTTTAACGGCCCTCAAATAGGTTACGGACATTATTGGGAGTCCTTGAAGAATAACCGCATCTTCAGCATCGAAAACGAAATCGGGGTTTGCATTCCGTTTTCGAAAGGCATTCCTGCTTTGAATGTTTACCTGAAACCTGCTGAAATTTCATATCTGTTTTGCACATCCAATAAAAGTTTTGCTGTTGGTCCGTTACTGAAGTTTGAATACGACTACACGCTCTATCCACAGCTGCAGTCGGCTTTCGATTACTGGTTTACCAATTTCAGTCTCGGAATAAACTCACGTTACAATTTTTCGGTCGCCGGCCAATCGCTGAATGCACGTTTTAAATTTTCGCTATGCGGTTTTACCTCACGGCAACCCGATTATCGCAATCCTTACTGGTACGACATCGGTTTTAAACATGCCATCAAACATCTGAATTCTGATTTAGAGTTTTCAACGCTGAGTAAGTACAATACAGCTGATTTAGAGTTGTCCTGGAAACCAAAACCCAACTCGCGAATTACCTGGGCATATTGTTTTAATTTTTCGGGATACTTCGATGCGCCCGAAATTTCGATGGTCAGCCACAACATAAAATTGACATTCAACCCGAAAAACTGGATAGTTCGGAGCAATCTGACCCCCCAATTCGGACAAAAGCTGGTTGTATTTTGTGCTGATTTTTAACAAAAAACGCATGACATTCCGGCACATATTGACCCCCTCCCACAGTTAAACCAATGGTATATTTTTTTTCTTTTTGGGCTACTGGCCAAAAGGCCGGGCGTGCGGGGGCACAATTCGGAGCATGTTGACCCCCTTTTCCCCGGTTTTTAATGGACTGCAGCCCTGCACAGGAAAAACTTTCGGGCGGCGGCGGGCACCAATTCGGAGCATGCTGACCCCCCGGTACCTGGTTTTGGGTTTAAACAGGTTTTAGTTTATTCGTTGCCATTATTCATAAAAACATGATCGCAAATGGCAGGAAAAACAAAGCCTATGAGTCAGATAAAGCAATTATTGCAGATGCACCTGCAAGGCAGAAAAGTTAAAGAGATTGCCCGGGTGCTTGAGATCAGCAAGAACACGGTAAAGGCATACCTGCGAAAGGT
>CAZMDP010000144.1:0-5874 GCA_964565015.1 uncultured Prolixibacteraceae bacterium
CGTCAACGCGCAATTCTTTAAGGGGTATCCCTGCCTCAGAAGTCATCAGGTCAATCAGGTCCTTCACCTGATAGGCAATGGCTTCGAGGGCGGCCCGAATGATATGGGCTTTGCGGGTCCCCCGGGTCATTCCGCATATCAGCGCACGGGCGTTTGTGTCCCAGTAGGGCGCCCCTAGTCCGGCAAAAGCGGGTACCAGGTAAACCCCACCGGTATCGGGTACCGAAAGGGCGATGGCTTCGGTTTCCTGCGAACTCCGTATAAGCTCCAGTTCTTCTTTCAGCCATTCGATGGTAGCCCCGGTGCAATGGATATTGCCTTCATACACAAACGAAATTTGTTCCCTGAGGGCAAACCCCACCGAAGTAACCAACCCTTTGGGGCTTTTCATGGGTTGGCTGCCAATGTTCATCATAATAGATGAGCCTGTTCCGTAAGTTGCTTTCCCCATTCCGGCCGAAAAACAATTCTGTCCGAACAGGGCGGCATGCGAATCGCCGAGGACACCTGTGACCGGAATACTCCTGGGTAGAATCCCTGCCGCGGTTGTATTACCAAAGTTATCATCGGCAAAACAAACTTTTGGCGCCATGCTGAGTGGGATGCCCAGTTCAGCCATAATTTCTTCGTCCCATTTCAGGGTGTTGATGTTGAAGAGCATGGTACGGCAGGCGTTGGTGTAATCGGTAGCATGAACCTGCCCATGTGTAAGTTTCCATATCAGCCAGCAATCTATGGTGCCAAAAAGCAGGTCGCCATCGTCGGCCTTTTGGCGGCAGCCCTCAACGTTTTCGAGGATCCACGAAATGCCTGTGGCCGAAAAATAGGGGTCAACCACCAGGCCGGTTTTTTCCCTTATCCGCTCTTCCCATCCCCCTGCTTTCAGTTGGTTACACCTTTCAGCGCCGCGGTTGCATTGCCACACCACCGCATTGTAAACCGGTTTTCCGGTGGTTTTATCCCACACTACAACCGTTTCGCGCTGGTTGGTAATGGCTATGGCCGCAATTTCTGCCGGATCGGCACTAGCCTCTGCAATCACTTTTCTGATAGCCTCGAGGGTATTCAGGTAAATCTCCTCCGGATCGTGTTCTACCCAGCCCGGTTGCGGATAATACTGACCATGAGGCACATTTGCCCGTGCAATTATTTTCATGGTATGGCCGAAAATCATTGCTTTGGTTGCCGAAGTGCTCTGATCGATGGCTAAAATATATTTATGCATGGAACTGATCTCGTTTTATTCGGTTTCAAAACATTGACATTATTCCGAAGGGATCATATTTACAATCACCCGCTGATAACGGGTAAGTGCGGGTTTGCCGTTGTCGGTAACTTCGAGGATGATGTGCATATCCTGCGGTTTTTCAACCTTTGGCGCGGTAAAAGTGGCTTTGGGCGTATCTTTTCCTTCCATGTCGAGCTGATAATTGCGGTTGCTGTTGGTTGCATAATCGCGGTAAAGAAGGTATGATCCGGGTTCGAAATAGAGGTACCATTTGTAGGTGAGCTGGTCGCCATCGGGATCGGTCGTGGGGCTGGCATCGAGGGTAACCTTTTCGCCGCTTTTTACGGTGATCTCATTGGGATGGGAAAGCTTTGGCACCGGCGGATGGTTGGCATCCCTGTATTCCTTAATGGTCCAGTCCATGCGGGCGGCAAAATCGTTCTGGAAAGCCGGCCTCCACCGCCAGATGGTTGCCTGGTCGGAAATGTAACAAACCCCATCGACCCACACCATATCCTGTGTATTGCTCCAGATTGGCCGGGTTTCGGGTTCGTGGTGCCATTTTTTGTATGGGGGAGTATAGAGTTCGTAACGACCGCCCCACGATCCGTAATCGGGTCGTTCAGGATAGCTCAGTCCATTGTCAATCAAATACATAAACGACGGAGAATCGCCTTCCATGATATACTCAATATCGGGGTATTCGGCCCCGAGAGGCCCTTTACCCTGGATATTTTCCTTCACCCATGGATTATCAACCAGCGATGGGTCGGCTCCGGTCCGGTATCGATACCATCTTTCGCCGCCAATGCCCGTCCATGTGGCGTATTGGTAACCAATTTCATTGTTTTCCTGAAATCCCGGACTGACAATGTAGAACAAATCGGGGAACATCCTTCGCATCCAGGGCCCCGAATTATCCTGGTCGGAAATGGTATATACCCTTAATTTCTTGACAATGGCAAGGAATTCCCTTTCGGGACGGGTGCGGTGCAGTTTCCATAGTGCCTGTGCCAGGGTGTTGGCTCCGCCCCACACCAGTACCCATACCGGACGGTCGTCGGGTTTATCCAGTACCTTTATGATCCATTCCGAACCTTCGCTGTCTTTCCCAGGTCCTACCGCATTCATCCCGAAATCGGGGTAACCCCGCTTCACCCTTTCAAGAAGGTATTGTGCCGTAGGATAACCTGGTTCATGTTTCAGCAGGTTGGGTTGTACCTTGCCATAAGCATTCACAATTTCGATTACGCGCCAGTCGGCAATTTTATCGCGCTGCCAGCACGATGTGGTGGCGATAATGCCTTCCGTGTCGAACTGGTTTGAATAGACCAGATAACGCACCAGCGACATGGCATCGTCGGGTTCGTTTTCAATATCGGTTAACACAATAACCCTGTGTTTCTCTTTGGCCTGCCCCGATATGGATAAAAAGGGAACCAGACATAACAACAGGATGATAAATCTTAAATCAATTCTTTTTTTGTTCATTGGTATGATGTTAAAATTAAGATTTTAATATCGTATTAAGGCTGATTTTTGTGCAATAAGTTTATTTGCCTGAGAAGCAAGGTTGTCTGCTGAAATGCCGTAATAATCGAAAATTTCGGCAGGTGAACCATGAACGGCATTTTCATCGGGAATCCCGATAATTTTTAAGGGAACCGGGCAGTTTTGCGCCACTGCAGAAGCTACCATTGAGCCAAGTCCTCCGAAAATACTGTGTTCTTCCACAGTGATAATCGCGCCGGTTTCGGTCGCCGCATGAATTATAGCTTCCGTGTCAAGCGGTTTCAGGGTATGCATATCGATTACCCTTGCTTCGATTCCCTGGATGCGGAGGATTTTGCCTGCTTCGAGGCAATGAAATACCGTTTCACCGGTACCGATCAGGGTAATATCTGTACCCTCCATCAGCACATTTGCCTTTCCGATGGTAAACGGGCAGTAATTTTCTGAGTAAACATCGGGAACAGGGCCACGCCCCATCCTGATGTATGAAGGTTGAGCGAAATTGCCCATGGCAAGGGTCAGGGCACGTGTCTGGGCATTGTCGCAGGGCAGAAAAACGTTCATGCCCGGAAAGGTACACATCACCGCAATATCGTGGAGGCTGTGATGGGTACTGCCCAGTGCACCGTAGCTTACCCCACCGCTTACCCCGACAACTTTTACCGGATTGCCCGAATAGGCCACATCAACTTTCACCTGCTCGAGGCTCCGCGCAGAGTAAAAGGAGGCCGGACCGCAAACAAATACATTTTTACCGCACGATGACAGGCCGGCAGCGACCCCGATGGCATTCTGCTCGGCAATTCCAACCTCAACATACTGTTCTGGCAGCTGTCTGGCAAATTTATCGAGGGTAACCGAACCGCGGGCATCGGAACTTACCGCTATAATGTTCCGGTCAATTAATGCCATTTCAATCAAAGTGTCGGTAAAAACTTTACGGCAAGGCGTTTTGGTCATTGCATGGTTCATGGTTGTAAGGTTGAAAGTTGGTAAATACGGCTGTCGATTTCGCCGATGGCCTGTTGATATTGTTGCTGGTCGGGTACCCCATGGTGCCATTTGGCCACATTTTCCATAAATGATACACCTTTGCCCTTAACCGTTTCGGCTATGATAAGCTGCGGTTTATCCGGATGGTCGGGAATCCGGGTAAAACAATCCAACAATGATTCAGTATTGTTGCCGTCGGCATGGTGAATGTCCCAGCCAAAACTCTCCCAACGCTTATCCAATGGTTCGAGCGACATTACATTTTCGGTGTTCCCGCTGATCTGCAACCGGTTCCGGTCGATGATAGCCACCAGGTTGCCCAATCGGTAATGGCCTGCCGAAATGGCTGCCTCATACACCGAACCTTCGGCCTGTTCGCCATCGCCCATCAATACAAAAACCCTGTACGACAGGTTATCCATATGGGCTGCCAGTGCCATTCCCACGCCCACTGAAAGTCCATGCCCCAGGGCCCCGCTGTTTATCTCAATCCCGGGAACTTTTATGGTGGGGTGGCCTGCCAGTATCGAATTAAATTTCCCATAGGTATCGAGAACCAAATTCGTTATAAACCCGGCTTCGGCCAGCACACAGTACAACGATTCAACCGAATGGCCTTTGCTCATAATAAATCGGTCGCGGTTTTTATCCCACGGATTATCAGGGTCGATGTTCATTACGCAAAAGTAGAGCGTGGTAAGGATATCGGCCGAAGAGAGCGATCCACCGGTATGTCCGGCGTGGGCCCGATAAATGATTTCGAGGATGCGTTTGCGTATCACTTCCGCCTTCAGGCGGAGCTGCGCAGCATCGGCGTTCTGATAAAATATCATACCTGTTTTTAAGATTAGGAACATCAGGCTTTAGCGGCGGTAATCAGCACCAGCCCGATTAAATAGAGAATAAACATGGCAAGCAGTATCTTGTCGGTTCCTTTCGGAGCGCCTTTAAATTCTTTCCAGACCAGGACGCCCCAAAGGATGGCAATTACCGGTGCGGCATTGCTAAGGGCGTATGATATGGCTGGCCCGGCGGCCCCTACCGACATAAAGCTCACCACCATGCCGGTCATCCAGATTGCGCCTCCAAGCACCCCAATGCTGTGGGTTTTTAGGTTCCCCTTAAAATATTCGGCCATTTTTACCGGTTTACCTTCAACCGGATTGGCCATAAAGAAGGGATTGAAGATAAATGTGCTGGTAAAAGCACCAACCGCAAAGAAAAATGCCCCGGAATAGGGTGTCAGGTTACCGCCACCACCCTCAACAAAGGCCGGATCGAGCGAATTTACCACCAACCCGTAAAAGAATGCAATTAATACACCAGCAAAAACCGAAAGAAGAATTCCCTTCAAGGTTGGGCTCTGAGACCCCGATTTCAGTTTACGGTACGACAACATGCTCAGGTAAATGGCCACTGCAATTACCGTGAACCCCGAAAAGAGGAGCAGGTCGTTATCGGGCGACTGCCTGGTGCGCACCCTTACCAGTACATAGTTTACAAGGATACCAAGAAGCCATGCAATTCCGCCTCCAATCGGAAAGCCAACAGCAAGTCCGGCAACGGCAATGGCAGCAACCAGCAACAGGTTACCCAGGTTCCACACCACACCGCCAAGCACAGCCGATCCGATTGCCGACCAGTTGGCCTGTTGCAGGTCGGCCAGAAAAGTGCGCCCTTCGCTCCCCTGCGATCCTAAGGTAAATGCTGCCAATGTAGCTACCAGCAATAACCCTATGACCATATCCCAGTAAAACAATTCGAAACGCCAGGTTTTGGCCGCCAGTTTTTGTGTGTTTGCCCACGATCCCCAGCAAATCATGGTTACAACAAAAAATGTTACCGCCAGAATGTAATGATGAACCAAAATCATTTTTCTTTTATTTATTAATTTTCTGCAAATAAACAAAAAAATGATAAATAAAGAAAAATAAAAGAAAATAAATAAAAAATCAGGCAATAATCAGTTTTATGTCGTGTTCGTTCATCAGTGAAATATCTTTCTCTGCAATTTTTGAGTCGGTAATCAGATAGTCAATGAGCGAAAGGGCGCCGAGGCTGGCAAAGGCATTTTTTCCGATTTTCGATGAATCGGCTACCAGATACACCACATCGGCCGATTCGATCATTGCCCGCTTTAC
>CAZMDP010000145.1:0-5860 GCA_964565015.1 uncultured Prolixibacteraceae bacterium
AAAAACATCAAAGTGTGGCACAATTCCCGGCATTGGCTTCGCGCAGTTTTATCATTTCGGGTGCTGGCCCATTGTTTCACATCAACGGTTGGAACATTGCCTGGTGCTGTGCCCCTAAAAATATGATGGCCGAATTCAGAAAAGTACATGAATGTAACGGGTTCAGTGTTTCAACACCATTCCAGCATGCCCTGGCCGATTATTGGGACAAAGACGATGAAACCGAAAATATCACCGAATTATATCAGGGAAAACGGAATTATTTTAACCGGTTGCTTAAAGGAAGTCCTTATACGGTCGAGTTGGCCCAGGGGTCCTATTTTCAACTTATCGGCTATAAAAATATTTCAAACGAACCCGATACCCAGTTTGCTGTGAGGTTAATCAAAGAAGCAGGCGTGGCTGCCATGCCGTTATCGTTGTTCATGCACAAAAAACGAAATTTGAATTATCTCCGGTTTTGTTTTGCCAAGAAAAACGAGACCCTCGAAGAAGCGGCTAAACGGTTGATTGCCTTTGCCGGGAAAAGCAAATGACAATCAACTCAGATTTTCAGTCCTGGAATCCTGAATGATAATTGCCTCATAGGTATATAGTTCTGCCTGTTTCCATCCATCCCATCCAATTCCGGCTTTGTCGCGGCTGCAACGCCCCAGAAATTCGTCAACGCTCCACCCATACTTTTCACTCACCTGAGGGAGAAACGTGCCCGAATTCAAACCTTTCCGGATATAAATACCATGTTTCCCCGGAATAATTTCCTCTTTCGAATAGATCCTTTTCAGCGGGGTGAGTACCGATATTTCGATGCTGAGCTGATCAAGCTCATCTTCCTCAATTGGCGGAAAACGCCTGTCGTTGACTGCCGAAGCAGCTGATCGGTTGACCACCTCGGCAAGCGGTTGCTCATTCTCGAAACTACCAATGCAGCCACGCAACTTGCCCGATATGTAAATGCTGACAAAAGCTCCGGCTTTTTTTGCCAGGCTGCCTTTTACGCACGAAGGGTCGAGGGCAATCCGTTTGCCGGTGCGAACCATTTCCCTGGCTGAGTTTCGGGCTATTTTCAGCAATGCTTCTTTTTCCTGATTGGTAAAAAGAAATTCTGGTTCGGCCTTTTTGTAGAAGGCTATGGCACTATACCCGACTACCCTGTTGCGATCTCCATACAACGTCTGATCGCCCGAATTCTGATAATCGATCCATTCAGCCTCATAAGGTTTGTTTTCGAGCATATACAGCAATGTCAGAACCGATGTCCATCCGCAAAGCGATGTCGATAGCCCGGGTATCTTTTTTTTTCGGTTGTTTTCGAGGGTAGCAAGCAGTTTTTCGGGCGATATGGCCATGATTGCTTCGGTGGTTATGCGGTCGTTTTCGATGGCATCATTATAACCCGGATAGTGCGAAAAATCGGAACTGATTACAAAAAGGTTATACGGTGTTATGAAATGTTCAAGTATGCCTGCCATTTTTCTACACTCCTCAGGTTTCTGTGTACCCAGTATGATGGGTATCAGTTTGAAGCCGGGTTTTAGTTTTTTCTGGAGGAAAGGCAGCTCAACTTCGAGGCTGTGTTCGGGGATGTGTGCGTCTTCGGGCCCAGCGAAAAGATTGCTCATTTCAATCAATCGTCGGCAGGTCTCCTTATCCACCTCAATTGTTCCGAGCGGGGTTTCGTAATTGCCCGAACAATATACCGATGCTCCGGGGAAATGCATCTGGTGGCTCGAAGCCAGTACAAAAACCCTTTCAATACCCGATTGGTCGGGTATCTGGTTAAAACCCGACGCGGCCACTTTCCCACTGAATACGTATCCGGCATGGGGCACTATTATGGCCTGGGGCAAACCGTTTTGCCTTACCTGTTTTTTGGCTTGTTTGAGAAGGCCGGTAACTTCCATCTCCAGACCGGTTTTTCCGGCCTCATAAAACCTGCCGGCAACCGCTGGTTTACGTGTAGTCTGATATGAATCATTATAAAACTTCATGGTACTGTAATTTGTTACTTAATCGGTGTACGAATACCAGAAAATTAGGTTTTGTAGCAAATTGTTCAAAAGTTTAGTTAACTTAATCATGAAGCGGAAAAATATCTACTTTTGTTGGAAATGAACCAAAAATACAGTAATTCATTTACTTTTTGAAATATGAAAAAATATCCGAAGTTTTTAAGTTTGTTTCTGCTGGTGGTCATGGCTTTACCTTCGCTGGCACAGAGCAGAAAAATCGAGTTTACAGAGTTTAAGCTCGATAACGGGTTACATGTTATATTGCAGCCCGACAACACCACACCCAATGTTATTGTGAGCATAATGTACCATGTTGGCTCCAAAAATGAACTTCCTCACCGCACAGGCTTTGCCCATTTCTTTGAGCACCTGATGTTCGAAGGTACGGCCAATATCCCGCGCGGCCAGTTTACCCGTTATGTGGAAGAAGCAGGTGGCACGCTCAACGCATTTACCTCGAACGATGTTACCTATTACTTTGTAATGCTGCCCTCGAACCAGCTTGAACTCGGTCTTTGGCTCGAATCGGAGCGACTCATGCATGCAAGGGTCGATTCGGTTGGAATTGCAACACAGAAAGGCGTTGTTACCGAAGAGATGAAGCAAACCCGCGACAACCGTCCATATGGTAGGATACTTACCGAAACGGTCAGCAGGGCGTTTACCAACCATCCTTACAGATGGGACGTACTTGGGGCCGATGAACACATCAGGAATGCCGAAGACCATGAGTTCAGGGAGTTTCACGATATGTTCTATGTTCCGAACAATGCCGTATTGGTAATTGCCGGCGATATTGATGTGGCAACTGCCAGGCCTTTGGTCGAAAAATACTTTGCCGAAATACCGAAAGGAACCAAAGAAATCCGTCGTCCGTTGCCCAATGAACCCAAAAGATTGGTTGAGGTTCGCGATACGGTTTATGACAATATTCAGCTTCCTGCTGTAATTCAGGCTTATCACATTCCCGGACAGGGAACCGACGATTATTATGCAGTGGAAATGCTTGGCTCAATCCTTTCGCAGGGGCAGAGCAGCCGTTTGTACCGGTCGCTTGTCGATGAACAGCGCCTGGCCATACAGGTTATGGCAATCCCACTGGGGCTTGAGCACCCCGGCCTTTCAGTTATTTTTGGCATTCCGCAGATCGGGGTTGATCCGAAAGTACTCGAAGACGCCATCAACAAAGAACTGGAAAAAATCAGGACAGAACTGATTTCGGAAACAGAAATGGAGACACTGAGGAACCAATACGAAAACCGGATTGTAAACAGCAATACGACAATAGCCAGCCGGGCACAAAACCTTGCAACCAACCATACATTTTTCAACAATGCCGGAAGGATAAATACCCTGCTCGATAATTATATGGCAGTTACGCGGGAAGATATTCAGCGGGCTGCACAGGAATATTTCAGGGAAAACAACCGTGTGGTATTATATTTCTTGCCCAAAACCCAAATGAATTAAACCGAAAAAATCGAAAACAATGAAGAAGATATTTTTAATCCTGTTTGCAGGCTTTCTGTTCACCATTAATCTGAATGCCCAGATCGACCGGAGCCGACCGCCTAAACCGGGCCCTGCCCCCATTGTGAATATAGGCGATTATCAGATGTTTACGCTATCCAACGGATTGAAGGTGATTGTGGTCGAAAACCATAAGACCCCGGTAATAACCTGGCAATTAACCCTCGATATCGATCCGGTCATCGAAGGCGATGCCAAAGGTTATGTCGATTTGGCCGGCCAGCTCATGCGTACCGGTACAAAAAGCCGCACTAAACAGCAAATCGATGAGGAAATCGATTTTATAGGTGCTTCGCTGAGCACCTTTTCAACCGGTATATCCGGATCCTCGTTGACACGGCACAAAGAAAAGTTGTTGACCCTGATGTCGGATGTCCTCCTAAACCCGGTATTTCCGCAGGATGAACTTGAAAAAGCTGTAGCCCAGAACATTTCAGAGCTTTCGGCCAGTGAGAGCGATGCAAACTTTATGGTCGATAACCTGCTCTCTGCGGTTTTATACGGGAATTCGCATCCATACGGAGAAGTACTGACTAAGGAAAGCTTAAACAACATCAATCGCGGACACCTGGTAAATTACTATAATACCTATTTCAAACCTAATGTAGCCTATCTGGTAATTGTGGGCGATATTACCCTGAAAGAAGCGAAGAAACTTACCAACAAATACTTCAGGAAATGGAAGAAAGGCGAAGTGCCGAAAGTTTCATACCCGATGCCTGCTCCTCCTGTAGGCAATAAGGTGGCATTTGCCAACCGCGAAGGTGCCGTTCAGAGTGTGCTGGCCGTATCTTATCCCGTCGATCTGAAACCCGGAGCACCCGATGCCATTAAAGCCAGTGTGATGAACAGCATTCTTGGAGGCGGGGTATTTTCGGGCCGTCTGATGCAGAACCTCCGCGAGGATAAGGCATACACTTACGGTGCACGTTCCTCACTATCGCCCGACAGGCTGGTGGGGAACTTTGAGGCCCGTACCGAAGTGGGCAATAATGTTACCGACAGTGCCCTTGTAGAAATCCTTTTTGAGATGGAACGTATGGTGAAAGAACCCGTCGATCAGAAATCGCTCGACCTGGTGAAAAACTTTATGAACGGCAGTTTTGCCCGCTCGCTCGAAAGCCCGCGCACCATTGCCAATTTTGCGCTCAATATCGAAAGGTACAAATTGCCCAAAGATTACTATAAAACATACCTCGAAAAGCTTGCGGCCGTTACGGTTAGTGATGTTTCAGAAATGGCTTCCCGGTATATCAAACCACAGAACGCATGGATCGCAGTGGGCGGCAACAAAGATGAGGTATCGGCAAAACTGGCCCGTTTCAGCAAAGATGGCGAAGTACTCTTTTTTGATCCCTACGGAAGAAAGGTCGAGGCTTCGGGTGCGGTAATCCCGGCCGGCATGACTGCCGAAAAGGTTATTGAAAATTATATCAAAGCCTTAGGAGGTGCCGATAAGCTTAGAAGCATTACCGACCAGGTAATGAAAATGAGCACATCCATGCAGGGAATGACCATTGAATTGGTTTCTACCTGGAAAGCTCCCGGTAAAATCCTGGTTACTACCGGCATGGGTGGTAACATCATGCAGAAACAGGTATTCGACGGTGAGCGCGGACAGGTTGAAGCCATGGGGCAGAAAATGTCGATTTCGGGAAAACAACTTGAGGATATGAAAATGCAGGCCAAACTTTTCCCCGAACTGGAATATAAGAATCTGGGATTTGACCTGAAGCTTGCCGAAATTGAGGATATTGACGGTAAACCGGCTTATAAAGTACAGATTACCAGTCCGCAGGGAAATGTAAAAACCGATTTTTTCGATGTAGCGAGCGGACTAAAAGTGCGTTCGGTTGTATCGCAGGATACCCAGATGGGCCCAATGACCGTTACATCCGGCATGAGCGACTACCGCGAGGTAGATGGGATTAAATTCCCGTTTTCGATTAAGCAACAGGTTGGGCCGCAGGCGATCGACCTGAAAGTGGATTCAATCGTAATGAATAAAGGTGTTTCGGATGACCTCTTTGTAATAGAATAAACACAAGCAAAACATAGTGAAAACAGGGGCAGGCTCTTTCGGGTATGCCCCTGTTTGTTTGAATTGCCTTTTAAATAACAAGAAGATTATTCCGATAAGGAAATTGGATATATTTGTTGTCTTTCCTGAATTGAAAACTTCCCGGGTTCCAGAGGTATAACATCTTGCCAGTTAACCCACATTGCAGGGTTTCCCTCAAAAAATGATAAAAAGCCATATATAAAACATAACAAGACAATTGGTGAGCGCTACACGGTTTACAAGCTGGTTGAAGGTT
>CAZMDP010000146.1:0-5831 GCA_964565015.1 uncultured Prolixibacteraceae bacterium
ACACATTAATTTCCTACAAAAATTTTACCATAATCACCTTTTAGAAAATCTTTTTTGGGTAACATTAAAACATCTGTAATTATATTACTACCATCAGTTTGACAACCCAAACAATATAAAAATTGGGACTTAATGTTGTAATTCAGAAATTGTTGTAATTTGGCGTGAAAATTATTGAATACAATTACTAAATCGTTTTTTATATGAAAAAAATTTTTGCATCTGTACTGATTTTACTTTTTGCAGTAAAAGTAATGGCCCAAAAAGCCGAATCGATTGTAGGCGTGTGGTGGAACGATAAAAAAACCTCGAAAATTGAGATTAAAGAGGTGAGGGGGGAATATGTAGGCACTGTTATTTACATTAATCCCGATAAGTACGTAAACGGACAACCCGAAAAAGATTACAACAATCCCGATCCAAACCTGCGTTCCCGTTCACGCCTGGGGCTGCAGATTCTTTCAGGTTTAAAATATGTTGCCAAAGATAATCAATGGCAAAACGGCCGTATTTACGATCCGGACAACGGAAAGACATACGACTGTTATGCCTGGTTCGACAAAGACCTGAATACCCTATATCTGAAAGGTTATGTTGTAGGAATAAAATGGCTCGGCCGATCGACCACCTGGACAAGAGCTACCAATTAAAAACTAAGTACAATACATTCGTTAACGAACAGGTTTTCCGGTTCCAACTGTTCGTAATTTGGGTGCAGCTGCAGGTTCTTGCGGCTTGACATCCTGATTTATTATGGCTTCTCTGAAATCTTTATTTTTTGATACCAGATTTATCAGGTTTTGAGGTGTACTGCAAGAATGACATTGATTTGTATAAACACTATAACCTAATTCTTTATCATCGTAGATATAAGAAACTTTCTCGAAAAAGTGCTTGCCGTTTTTAGCCGGCAAAACGTAATCGCTGTTTGCGTAATTAATACTTACTGACCATGGTTCAGTTGAAGCGATGGATACTCCTGGATTATTGGTTAATGGAACCAAATCAACTTCACGATTAAACCATAAAACAGCACGACGGGCCTCAGGAAAATCTTGAATGGGTGAAATTTGAACGGGTACCGAATGAGGCGAATCAAAGCCTTTTACAAGTTTTACAGTTCCTTTCGGATAAGGAGCTGAATCATCAAGGGCGCTGATAACTACAAAACTATTGCTTGCACTGTATGTTTCATTTTTTGCAGCGAGGTTGTTTTTAACAGTCAGGTTTATGTGTTCAAGTGGCGAAATAATCAGGCCTTCGGTTTGAATCCATTCGGAGGATATTGTAAAACCTTCAACTTCGATTTGAGCCTGGACATACTGACCCGGTTTAAACCCCAAACCATTAATCCTGCTGATTGAAGAGGGCGAACGCAAAAGATTGGCCTTTAAAATATCCTCTCGTTTTGCCCTTTGATTTAATTCGTTTTTTACCCAGAAATTAATAGGGCCTGAATAAGAAACCAGATTTTTATTGAATTGATTAAAACGTTCGATCATAGCTGATTGTGATAATGCACTTGTATTGACATTCTTCTGTCCTTTTAAATTACCAACATTGGAAACAATGCCCGTATTACCAGTTACATTTTTATCCAATGAAGCTTGCTGTGCCCATTCGCTTTTCGAACCTGCCACAATCAAGGTAGCTGTTCCGGTATAGTAATCGGCTGATAATAAACTGATTTCCTTGAACGGTATTGTTGAAAAAACTTCGGTGCTATAGGATGGCGATGCCGGTATCTTTATACTAACTTTATCGCCATACCGGAGTGGAATCTCATTACAGAAAAATATTCCTTTATCATTGGTATTCGAAGAATAGGTACCTTTAACAGCATTATCCTTTCTTATCCTTATTTCAACCGGACCCTTATAGGGCTTTCCACTGGGGTCGATTATTTCACCCGCAACAAAATCGCCAAAAGCGCAAGCTTCATGTACAAGCATTTTATACCCTGAGGTGTTTGCCGATTGATACTTCCACAAGCTAATATACTGATCATAAAGAGTGAACTTTTTAGAAACAATTTTACCTCCCGATTTTATCCTTACTCCAACATCGGCACTCAAATCGCTCCCCTGAGTCTCAACAGATCCCTCCATTCCTCCTTTTATATATAGATCGAGGACATTATAACCTTTGAACGTTAAATTCGAAGAAACTTTCAATCCGGCAAAAGCAGTCATTTTCGTTTTCATTTCAAGACTTACATCTGTCGATTGCTGTAGATCGGCAACCCTGTTAATAGAAGTTGGAAAATAATAGTATGTACCGCCCGTTGCACCAAGGGCAAGATCAATCCCTTGATTAATAGTGGATACCAGCGTAATCTGCCCATCGACACCTATTGCAATGGCAAGGGTTAATTTACATTTTCCTATATCATCAGCCGGAATCTCCGTTCCCCATAATGGTATTTCTTTTTCTTTTCCAAAATTCATTTTCCCCTCAATTTCGAGGTTAATCCTTTCGGAAGTTTTGAATATTAATGCATAACCATTGCTCTTTGAATAGTGTCCTTCGATTCGAGGATTGGTGAGTATTATTTCGCCCGTAAGCGTAACAATAAGTGAATCTTTTTTATCAGCTTTAAGGATAAATCGATTCTTATTGAATTTCATGTTGATTGCATAGCTTTCATTTATTCCAGACGATGAGATTTCTGGTTCTTTACCCGAAAGGTCGGAAGCAACAAAAACCGTATTGGCTAATTTTAAAGGGACTACCTGCCTAGGGAGATCGATGTTGTTGAAAACAGTTGAGAGAGTTGGTTTTGTTAAAAGAACTTGCTAATCGGCTAAAGGAACCGGCTGAAAGATCAATGTACTTGCGGGATCAAAATAAATTGAATCAGGACTAAGCTTTAATTCCGATATTCCTTTGAGATTTAACAAACCATCGTCAGTCAATATCTGATCTACGATTTTTAGTTGAGAAGGTTTAAGAACCTTAACATTAGGGTTTAGAGTGTAAGTGACACCCGTAAAAGAACCAGGTTTCTCACCCTTACTTTGGGCAAGCCTGGCAACCGGATGAAGTGAAATGGACATTGGCTTAAGATCACTTTTACGGACCAGGTCGTCAATTAAAGCGGGATCGTTGGTAATAACTGTTTGCGATAATAATGTAAACGGGATTAACAGTAACTGCAGAAAAATTAGTTTTGGTGCCATGGCAATTTAAATTTGATACAATTAATCGTAAAAATTTTTCACAAAATCCAATTCAAAATTATAATAAAATATTTACTCTAAGCACTTTATTAATTATACTTTTTAATGTTCATCCACAAAAAATTGCCTCTCATCGGCAAATTATTGTCATTCACCTTATTTTAATAACCCATAACCATATAGCACAATAATTTTGGTGCAAAATCGGGAAAAAAATGACGAAAAAACCAAAAGCAATTATTATTGGGGCAGGTATTGGTGGATTAACTACAGCCATATATCTGGCAAAAAATGGCTACAAGGTCGATGTTTATGAAAAAAATGCAACACCTGGAGGCCGTTGCGGACAGATTATTCATGAAGGACACAGGTTCGATTTAGGGGCGACACTTTTGATGATGCCCTCGATTTACAGAACTGTATTGAATGATATTGATATTGACCTGGAAAAGGACCTCGAAGCCATTCAACTTGATCCGGTTTACAAATTATTTTTCAGCGATGGAAGTAGCTTTTTCTTTTCGCCTAATGACGAAGTCATGAAGAAGCAACTTGAAGATATGGAACCGGGCAGTTTTCAAAAATACCAGGAATATATCCGCGAAGGTTACGATTTCTTTAATCTGGCCACCAAAGATTTGTTAGGCCGAAACTTTGAAAACCTACAGAGTTTTATTAATGTAAAAAATACATGGTTGCTTATGAAACTGAAAACCTATCGTAAGCATACGAATTATGTTCAAAGTTTTTTCAGTGACCCGCGGTTGCAGATGGCGTTTACTTTTCAGAACATCTATGTAGGACAAAGCCCATACGATGCCCCGGCATTTTTTTCGATGTTGCCTGGCGCCGAAGTTACCGAAGGGGCATGGTTCCCAAAAGGCGGAATGCACCGCATAGTGGAAAAACTTCTCGAAAAGGCAACCAGCCAAGGCGTTTCTATACAATATAAATCCCCTGTCGAACGGATTATTACCAACTGCACCCATACCGAAGGGATAATACTGCAAAACGGCGAACGTATAGAAGCCGACCTTGTAGTTGGCAATGCCGACTTACCATATATTTATCGCGACCTGTTGCAGGAAAAGCAAACTGCACAGGTATTGAAGAAGAAAAAATATTCCTGCTCTGCCATAGTTTTTCATTGGGGAGTAAATAAAGTATATCCACAGCTGGAACACCATAGTGTTTTCCTGAATGATCCATTTAAAAAAGGTCTCGATGCCATTTTCAGGGAAAAATCGCTTTCCGATAACCCAAGTTTTTATGTTCATGCCCCGGTAAGAAGCGACGAGTCTGCTGCCCCTGAAAATCAGGACACATTGACCGTAATTGTACCGGTTGCACACCTCGACGAACAGGCTGACCAGGACTGGAAAAAACTCAAAAAGAAAGCCCGAAGTGCGGTTATCAGCCGCTTGAAGGAAGCCGGATTAACCGATATTGAAGAAAACATAAAATTTGAAATATGCTACCTCCCCAAAACGTGGGAAAGCAGCTGTAACGTAACCAACGGCTCCGTTTTCGGAAGCCTGGCTCATAATATTTTTCAGATGGGCTATTTCAGACCGCAAAACAGGCACCGTAAATATAAAAATCTCTATTTTGCAGGAGGCAGTACGCACCCCGGAAATGGTGTGCCACTTGTATTGCTTTCGGCAAAACTAACAACAGAACGAATTTTGAAAGATTCAACAAATTGAATTCCAACAAGATGAAAACAATGATAGATGTCCAGAATAACCTTTATGTGGAAATATTCCATTCAATCGATTTTGAAAAAATTGTCGATCACCCGAATATTCTCATAGCTGCCAGTTTCTGGGATGAAGAAAGATATCAGGCAGCGCGGAACTGTTATAAATTTATGCGGGCTATCGACGATCTGATCGATAACTATAAATCAGAACATGTAAAAATCGGGCCCGATAATCAGGCGCGGTTCGAAGCTGACGTGTACCGCTGGATCAGCACGGTCATTGATACTTCAAGCGAAATACCTACCCATCGTGAACTGATCGACACCATTCACAGGTTTAAAATACCTTTCTGGCCGCTCGAAGCATTTGCTCGGTCGATGATTTATGATATCTATCACGACGGGTTTCCAACCCTCGGAGGATTTATCGATTATGCTGGGGGCGCTTCGGTAGCGCCTGCATCGATATTTGTACACCTGTGCGGACTGAAATACCAGGATGGGCAATACCTGCCACCAGCTTTCGATGTAAAAGAGGCAGCCACTCCCTGTGCTATTTTCAGTTATCTGGTACATATTATCCGCGATTTCAGGAAAGACCACCTTAACAACCTGAACTATTTTCCCGATGATTTGATTGACGCTTATAACCTCGACTTAGGACAGTTACGGTTGATGGCCGAAGGGATGCCAGTTACTGTGGGTTTCAGGCGGATGATTGGTGAATTGTACCACGTGGCCGATCTGTACCGCGGAAAAACCCTCGAAATTATCAGGAAAATAAAACCTTTGGTTGAGCCACGCAGCCAGTTAAGTCTCGAAATTATATTTGCGCTATACCTTATGGTTTTTGAGAGGATAGACCTGAAAAGAGGAACTTTTGCTACCGAAGAGCTCAACCCAACGTGGCAGGAAATCAAAGACCGCGTTTGGCAGGTTATTGAAAACTT
>CAZMDP010000147.1:0-5712 GCA_964565015.1 uncultured Prolixibacteraceae bacterium
ATGGAATAAGGCCCCATATTTCATTTTATCCCTGATAACCGGACTTGCCGGAATTTATTTTCTTAAGCAGGAAGGAAGCCTTGAAACGGGTACGATTATCCCTGTTTATCAGCGGATTTTTGTAGGGAGTTATACTTTGTTGGTTTATTTGGTAAAATCTATAATTCCTTATGAAATGTCTGCAATCTATCCTTTCCCCGCCAAACTTTCGGCCATGCATTATTTAAGTATGCCCATAGTATTGCTTATGGTATGGGGAATAACGAAAATAAGGAATTTCAAAACCGAAGTTGTATTTGGCTCGCTCTTCTTTTTCTTCAATGTTGTATTTGTTCTTCAGGTAGTAGGTGCAGGCCAGGGTTATCTTGCCGACAGGTTTACCTATGTTGGTTATACAGGGTTATTTTTCATTTATGCCGTAATTGCCGATAAATTAAGTGAGACAAAGTGGAAAAACCCTGTTTATATATTAGGCATAATCTGGTTGGTTTCCCTTTCTATATTAACTTTCAACCGGCTTAAGGTTTGGGAGAATTCCGAAACATTATTTACCGATGTAATCAGTAAATATCCACGTGTTGCGGTGGCCCATAATAATATGGGAAGGTATTTCAGGGAAATGAACCAATATGATAAAGCAATTGCTGCTTACAATATGGCAATCGAAATAAACCCGGATAGTTATAACACATTCAGCAACAGGGGAAAAGCCTTTTTTGACCTTGGGAGGCACGACGAAGCAATTCAGGATTTTAACCGTTCGATCGAGATTAACGACCGCTATGTTGAAGCCCTTAGCAACCGCGGCGCAGCCTATGCTGCAAAAGGCAATTTCGACGCAGCCCTGGTTGATCTGAACAAGGCGCTCGAAATTGAGCCGACAAATATTAACGCCTTATCGAACCGCTCGCTGACCTGGTATTCAATGAATAATTTTGAAAAAGCGGCAGAGGATGTAACAGCTTATCTTCGCTACAAACCAGACGATGCCGATATGTTGAACCTGCGTTCGCTTTGCTTCAATCAACTTAACCGCAACCAGGAAGCACTGGCCGACCTTAACAGAGCTATTCAGCTTAACCCAACGCAAGGAGTATTCTGGCAGAACAGATCGTTCCTTCTCAACAAAATGGGTGATAAAGCTGGTGCCCTTCGCAATATACAGCAGGCACAGGCTTTGGGTATTCAGGTAAACCAGGCATATTTGCAAAGGTTGAGGGAATTATAGAAAAGTGCTATTGTACTTTATCATCAATTTAATTAGTAATTTTGGATCACGAAACAAGCAATAACATGGAAACATTAATAATAAGGCATATTGAAGGCAATAAATTAAAAATTATTAAGCAGTTGTTAAAGGAATTGGGAATTGAATTTGAAACCCACAAGGAATCTGTTAGCCCATACAACCAGGAATTTGTTGATTTAGTAAAGGAATCGGCCAAATCTAACGGTGGCCGAACTATTGATCCTAAAAAATTATGGGAAAGTATAGATTAATACTAAAACCAATTGCAGAGAATCACCTTTCTGTCCATAAAAAAGCTGGAAACAAAGTAACTCTTAAAAAGATACAATCTATTTTCGAGGAATTGGAATTGCATCCATATGAAGGGATTGGCAAACCAGAACCTTTGAAATTTGAACTTACCGGATTATGGTCACGAAGAATTAATAAAAAAGACCGGCTAATTTATTTGGTCGATGAGGATCATAAAACAGTTATAATTCTTACGGCTATTGGGCACTACTATAAATAAATCAAAAATAGTTGGCTATGTACGGAAAAATTAAAGACGACCTGCTCAAAACACTTCAGGAACTAAAAGAACAAGGCTTATACAAAACCGAACGGATAATCACTTCGGCACAAGGGGCAGAAATTACCCTGCAGACAGGCGAAACCGCCCTGAATTTTTGTGCCAACAACTATCTTGGCCTGGCCAATCATCCCGAAATTGTGAAAGCAGCGCAGGATATAATGTATGATTGGGGATTTGGATTGTCATCCGTGCGTTTTATCTGTGGGACGCAACAAATTCACAAGGAGCTTGAAAAGAAGGTATCCGAATTTCTTGGAACTGAGGACACCATATTATATTGTGCAGCATTTGATGCCAACGGCGGCGTATTCGAACCACTGCTTGGAGACGATAGCGCCATTATATCCGACGAACTGAACCACGCCTCCATCATCGATGGTGTCAGGCTTTGCAAGGCGCAACGTTTCCGCTATAAACATTCCAATATGGAAGAACTTGAAAAGTGCCTTCAGGACTCGCAATCTGCAAAGTACAGGATTGTGGTTACCGACGGCGTTTTTTCGATGGACGGCGATATTTGCAAACTGCCCGAAATAGTTGCGCTCTGCGAAAAATATGATGCCCTGGTAATGGTCGACGACTCGCACGCAACGGGTTATATTGGCGATACCGGAAGGGGTACCGCCGAACATTTCGGACTGATGGGAAAAATCGATATAATTACCACCACCTTCGGGAAAGCAATGGGTGGTGGAAATGGTGGCTGCACATCGGGGCGTGCCGAGATCATCGAAATGCTCCGCCAGCGTTCACGGCCATACCTGTTCAGCAATACCCTTGCCCCTGCTACCGTTGGGGCTACCCTTAAAGCCATTGAACTCCTGAGCGCCAGTTCCGATCTTCAGCATAAAGTAATGCTCAATGCCAACCGCTTCCGTAGCCAGATGGAAGCTGCAGGTTTCGATCTGGTTAAAGGCGATACCGCAATTGTTCCGGTAATGATTTACGACGAACCTATGGCTATTCGTTTTGCCGATGAACTTCTGAAAGAAGGCGTGTATGTTATAGGGTTTGTTTTCCCTGTTGTGCCGCGTGGAAAAGCAAGGATAAGGGTACAGCTTTCGGCAGCGCATACTTTCGAACAGGTAGATAAGGCTGTGGGGGCATTTATAACCGTTGGAAAAAAGTTGGGTATCATACATTGAACCCACTCATTATTAATGCTGCCAAAATCATCAAATTCAGGTGAAAACAAATATTTCCAAAATTCAGGTATTACCACAAAAAGGAAGCCTGGTCGTACTCTTTTTAAATATTGAAGATTCTCCTTTAGCCCTTTCATCAGAAGAGATGGCCCTCTGGGAAAAAAAGCCAGAAAAAACGGATACCTTGTTAATACAGAGGCTTCCCGATCATTTGTTTTTAGTTAAGCCCGACCAGGCAAAATCCAATCATCTGTTGCTTGAGGCATATCGGAAGGCAGGGGCAAAATGGATGGAAGCCATAAAAACAGAAAAACCCGAAAACCTGTTTGTTGCTTCTTTTGTCGCTAATGAGTGTACGCTTGCCTTTATCGAGGGGTTCCTGCTAGCCGGATATACTTTTGCGAAGTATAAGAAAGAAAAAGACGATTATATGCCCTCGAACCTGCATATATTTCAGGAAGGGCTTGAACAGGATCAGCTCGATGAACTGTGGCATGTACTGAAAGCCGTTTGGTGGGCACGCGATCTGGTAAATGAACCATTATCGTATCTGACGGCGCTTAAACTTGCCGAAGAAATATCGATAAAAGGCGAAGAAGCCGGATTTTCGGTTGAGGTATTTCATAAGCAAAAGATAGAATCGCTGAAAATGGGGGGCTTGCTTGCGGTAAACAGAGGAAGCCCCGATCCTCCAACTTTTACTGTGATAGAATGGAAGCCCGAAAATCCTGTAAATTCGAAACCCATTGTACTGGTTGGTAAAGGCGTGGTTTATGATACCGGTGGGTTAAGCCTTAAACCGACACCCAAATCGATGGATTATATGAAATGCGATATGGCAGGTGCTGCCACAGTAGCCGCTACCATAGCGGCTGCCGCATCAACAGGGCTCCCGGTGCACCTTATCGGTATGGCACCTGCTACCGATAACCGGCCTGATGGAAACGCTTTTGTACCCGGCGATGTTATTACCATGTTTGATGGAACCACGGTTGAGGTATTGAACACCGATGCCGAAGGCCGTCTTTTACTGGCCGATACACTGAGTTACGCTAAAAAATATGATCCCATGCTGGTAATCGACCTGGCTACCCTTACAGGAGCTGCTTCGATTATTGCCGGAAGCCACGCTATTATTGCAATGGGAAATACCACAGAAAACCTTGAAAAGCTTAAACAATCGGGCGACGAAGTATATGAACGGCTGGTTGAGCTACCCCTTTGGGATGAATACGGGCAATCGCTAAAATCGGACATTGCCGATATGGCCAATCTGGGCGGCCGTGAAGGACAAACCATCGTTGCAGGCAAATTCCTTGAGCATTTTACGAGCTTTCCCTGGATACACCTCGACATTGCCGGAACAGCCTGGCTTTTTGAAAAAGATGGATGGAAACCCAAAGGCGGCACCGGTTGCGGGGTAAGGCTATTGTACAACTTTTTGAAAAATTTGTAAATAAAAACGTAAATTTGCCCGCATCACATAGATTAGAAAATTTAAGGCCTTTGTTATGGTATATAATCCAAAAATAAAAGTTGGTATTTCGCACGGCGATATTAACGGAATCAGCTATGAGGTGATCATGAAAACCCTTCTTGAACCGATGATACTTGAAATGTGCACGCCCATTGTATATGGCTCACCCAAGGTTGCTGCCTATCACCGAAAAGCGCTGAATATCGAAAACCTGAGTTTTAATCATATAAAAGCCCCTTACGAAGCCTCACATAACCGGGCAAACATTATTAACTGTATCGACGAGAATATCAGGGTAGAATTGGGAAAATCGACCGAAGCAGCTGGTGAATCATCTTTTCTGGCCCTTGAACGGGCAGTTGCCGATCTGAAAAAAGGACAGATTGATGTATTGATCACCGCCCCAATAAACAAAGACAACATTCAAAGCGAAAAATTCAAATTTCCTGGCCATACCGAATATCTTGCCCAGCAATTCAATGTACGCGACTTTGTAATGCTGATGGTTAGCCATAACCTGAAAATTGGTGTGGTTACCGGTCATGTTCCATTATCGGAGGTGGCAAAACACATCACAAAAGATAAGATATTGTCTAAACTGAGAATAATTTCGCGCTCATTGGTACAGGATTTTGCCGTTACCAATCCGCGAATTGCCGTATTGGCGCTTAATCCGCATGCAGGCGACAATGGCCTTATCGGCAACGAAGAGCAAAATATAATCATACCTGCCCTCGATCAGGCAAGAAATGAAGGGATTATGGCTTTGGGGCCATACCCTGCCGATGGATTCTTCGGATCGGGCGATTTCGCAAAGTTCGATGCCATACTGGCTATGTACCACGACCAGGGGTTAATTCCATTTAAGCTTACTTCTTTCGACCAGGGAGTCAACTATACTGCCGGGTTACCCATTGTCCGTACTTCGCCTGCACATGGAACGGCTTTCGATATTGCGGGGGAGGATAAGGCATCGCCCGATTCGTTCAGGCAAGCGTTATATCTGGCGATCGACATCCACAAGAACCGCGCAATTTACCGCGAAATTTCAAAAGACCCCCTGAAACGTTTCGACATTAATGCCAACCAGGAGGATGAAAGCATCGATATTGAGGCAGTTGACGATGGACCTTTGCTGCCATGACAAACAATTTTGTCAGATAACCTCAAAATTGTATATACTTGCTGATAATTTATTTATAAGAAGGTAATTATGTACGAGTTTATTTCATGCGAAATTGCTGAACTTACCCCTACCCTTGCAGTA
>CAZMDP010000148.1:0-5705 GCA_964565015.1 uncultured Prolixibacteraceae bacterium
CATCCCTTTCGAGGTTGTTTTCGCCCGAAGCCATAATGCTCGAAACCATTTTATAAATCACATCGGGCACCAGTTCCCTGATATCGGCGCCACGCAAACCTGGAATAGTTTCGTACAATTCCTGGATTTCTTCGCCCATCAGTTCGGCAAAACTTTCGTTTGAATCAATCACCTTAAAATCGGTGTTTATAATGATAATCCCCGCCCTGATTTTATGGAGCATATGCGAAGAAATGATCATCGATTCGCGCGCCCTTTCCAGTTTCTGTTCGGCTTGTTTGCGCTCGGTAATGTCGAAAATACAACCCACAATCCCGATTATCTCGCCCGTTTCGTCTTTTATCACCGATTTGTTGAATATCACATTTCTTATGGATCCGTCGCTCGAACGTACTTTGGTTTCAAAAACCTGGTCGCCCGAACTTTCGAGCAACTCCTTATCGCGCCGTGCATAAATTTCGGCAATATCCTTAGGTTGAAAATCGAAGGCTGTTTTGCCTACTATCTTCTCGCGGCTGAAACCAATGAATTTTTCGTAGGCGGTATTGCAGGTCTGGTACACTCCTTTGGTGTCGCGATAGAAAATAGGTATGGGCAATGCATCGATAATCCATTGGTACAATTGAGGATTTTCAAGGTAATTCTTAATTTCGGACGGTTTTTCGTATATCATAGCCGGAATTTTTAATGTCTAAAAATACAACTTTCACAATATGTAAATGCAATCTGAAATATATTGTACAACATGTTTTCTGATAGCAGATTAATGATTTTTCTTAGGTCAGGGTGAGTATATTTGCAAAAAATCATTCAGCAATTAATCATGAAAATATCAGATATTTTACGAATTACTGAAGCCAACCTGGTTTGTGGCCACAATCGACTCGATGAATCGGTTAAAAGAGCTTTCAGCTCCGATTTGATGAGCGATGTGTTGACCATCGACAGCGAAGATATTTTACTGATAACCGGGCTTGCCAACACACAGGCCATACGCACTGCCGAAATGGCCGATATTCACTATATACTGCTGGTACGCAACAAAAAAGCTACAGAAGAAATGATTGCCCTTGCCGAAGAGATTGGAATTGTGCTGATGGAAACGCCTTTTTCGCTTTTCAAAACAAGCGGACTGCTCTATAATGCTGGCCTATTACCGGTTTATTGATGGTTATCGAACATACATATCATGTAAAAGGTGGTGATTTTGCCCACGCAGGATTGGCATCGAGCAAAGTAAAAAAATTGCTTAAACAGCTCGATGTGGATCCCCGGAAAATCAAGAGCATAGTTATTGCCTTATATGAAGCCGAAGTAAATATTGTGGCCCATGCATGGGAAGGCGACATTCATATTTTGATTGAATCAGATAAAATAACCATGAAGCTGGTTGATAAAGGGCCCGGGATCCCTGACATCGAGCAGGCAATGGTCGAAGGTTATTCCACGGCATCGAGAGAAGTACGCGAAATGGGATTTGGCGCCGGAATGGGCCTTTCGAATATAAAAAAGAACACCGATAAGCTCGAAATAACAAGCGAAGTAGGTGTCGGTACAACTGTATTAATGATCAATTATTTTTAATGTTTAAAAATCGGAAATATCACGCTTTGAGGGTCGATCCCGAAAAATGCTTTGGATGTGTCCATTGCATGAAAGTTTGCCCCACCGAAGCCATCAGGGTAAAAAATGGTCTGGCCATAGTCAATAACCTGCGTTGTGTTGACTGTGGCAACTGCATGCGCGTTTGCCCGGTCGATGCTTTTTATATCATTCAGGACGATCTTTCGCAGATTTATAATTTCAGGTACAGGGTTGCGCTGATACCATCGGTTACCATTGGGCAATTCCCCGAAAACATAACCGATGACCAGATTTATGGGGCAATCATGCACCTGGGGTTTACCCATGTTTTTGAAGTTGAACAACCCATACAGTGGCTAATCGACACCATTTATCAACACAAACAGGAAAACCCCGATAAAAAACCGTTGATCTCGTCGTTTTGCCCGGCCATAGTGCGCTTAATACAGATTAAATACCCATCGCTGGTCGATAACATTATGAACGTGAAAGCGCCGCACGACCTGGCAGCCAACTTCGTGCTCGAAAAACTGAAAAGCGAAGGCGCCGCCGGGGAGGAAATAGGCTTGTTTTATATTGCCCCCTGTTCGGCAAAAATCGCTGCGGTAAAAGATCCTGTTGGCGAAAAGGCGAGCATCATTAACGGGGTTATTAATATGAACGAACTCTATAACCGGGTAATGACCATTATTGCAAACAATCCGGGCATTTCGTTCGGGGGCTATCGCGAATACCTGAGCCGCGAAGGGATACTCTGGCCTTTGACAAGGGGCGAAGCAAGACTTTTCAAACGTCGGTCGATGGCCGTTGACGGGATCCACAATGTGGTAAAAATCCTCGAAAAACTCGAGACGGATGAAATGCCCGACATCGATTTTCTTGAATTGCGGTCGTGCGACCAGGGATGTGCAGGAGGAATTTTACTTTCGGGCAACCGCTTCCTGACGGTTGAACGCCTCGAACGAAGGGGCCGTCGTTATCCGCGGGCCAACGAGGCCATCACCGAACCCGATCTGGAAAACCAGGTTAAATCGAAACTTATTACCGAATCTATTGAGCCAAGCAGGGTATTCCAGCTTGATCCCGACCGCGCTAAAGCGCTCGAAAAACTGGCAAAGGTTGAGCGGATAATTTGCCAACTGCCGGCCATTGATTGCGCTGCCTGCGGAGCGCCCAACTGCCATGCCCTTGCCGAAGATATGGTCCTGGGGCAGGCCAAAATGACCGATTGTGTACACCTGCAGCAACGCTGGCAACGCGAAGGGCGCGTCAGCAGCCAAAGGGCTTTCGATAATCTTGAAAAAATATGGGGAAAAGGCCGCTTTGAGGCCGATTGTAAAAAGAGAGGAGCACGTAATGAAGGTTTCTGATTTGGTAAACGAATTTAACCTCACCCTTTTTTCGGGTGAGGCCGGATTGAACAGAACCATAACCGGTGGTTATGTTTCCGATTTATTGAGTGACGTAATGGGCAACGCCCAGGAAGGCGAAGTGTGGATAACCCTGCAGACCCACCAGAATGTAATGGCCGTGGCCTCGCTCAAAGACCTGGCTGCAGTCATTCTGGTCAAAGGTTTTGAACCCGATGCCGATACGGTTGAGCACAGCAACAACGAAGAGATTCCGGTCCTGGGTACTCAAATGAGCACGTTTGAGATAACGGGCAGGTTTTACAAATGGCTTGAAAAGAATGGACTTATATAACTGAAGAATATTCTTCCTGACCTTTTCTGAATTATACGCCGGTAATTGAACAGGTAAATCAATTATGAAAACCGTTAAAGCTGATTTGCACATTCATACAGTATTATCGCCTTGCGGCGACCTTGAAATGAGCCCGCGCAACATTGTAAAAACAGCGAGGGAGAAGGGCCTCGGCATAATCGGCATTACCGATCATAACAGTTTACGGCAAGTTGATGTTATTGAAAAACTTGCCCTCGAAGCTGGAATATTTGTTCTGGGGGGCGTCGAAATAACTACCAGGGAAGAAGTCCATTGCCTCGCTTTTTTCCCCGATAGGGAAACAAGGCAGATTTTTCAGGGATATATCGATGAACATCAACCATTTATTCCAAACAAGGACGGCAAATTCGGATATCAGGTTGTTGTCGATGAAAATGACCGGATACTTTATATTGAAGAAAAACTTCTTATTACAGGCCTGAACCGTTCGATTAACCAGATCGAAAAGGATGTGCATCTGTTGGGCGGTATCTTTATTCCTGCGCATATTAACCGTTCGGTCAATTCAATTTTCAGCCAGCTGGGCTTCGTCCCGCCGGGCCTCGAATGCGATGCCATGGGCATAACATGTTTTACAACAGAAAATGAAGTAAAAACCAAATATCCTGTTCCAAAAAGTATTACTTTGATCAAAAATTCGGATGCACATTATCCCGACGATATTGGAAGGGGATATTCACTATTCCGGATAAATAAAAGCACATTCGATGAAGTGAAGCTTGCCCTTCACCAAAAAGAGGGACGGAGTGCAGAAGCGGTTTAATTGTTATGAAAACCATTTCGGACCATATACTCGACATTGTACAAAATTCGGTGAAGGCCGGTGCTAACTTGATTGAAATCATAGTCTGCGAGGATAAAACATCGGATATTTACGCCGTTGAAATAAAAGACAATGGCCGGGGAATGACCCCGGAGCAGGTCGAAAAAGCAACATCACCGTTCTTTACAACACGGACAACCCGCAAGGTGGGCCTCGGCCTGTCGCTTTTCAGGCAAAATGCCGAAATGACGGGGGGAAACCTAACGATATCTTCGGAGCCAGGAAAGGGGACAGTTATCAGGGCCGAATTTAAGCTTTCGCATATCGACAGGCCCTCGATGGGCGATATTGCCGGTGTATTTATGCTTTTGGCAATCGGTCACTCCGGAATTACGTTCAGCTATGCCCATAAAACCGGAGATGGTAATTTCAGCATCAATACAGAAGAAATTGCTGAAATGCTCGACGGCATACCCTTACAAACCGCCAAAGTGAGAAAAGCGGTGGTTGAACTGATTGAAAACAACCTTGCCATGATAAAGGCATCAAAGTAAAAAAATACATTTAAAACCATATCAAAAATGAATAAAATCACATCTTTAGCCGATCTGAAAAAAATTAAAGATCAGGTACACTCAAAAATTAAATTGAGGGAAAACAGCGATGCTGCCGACACCCTTGTGCAGATTAAGGTAGGTATGGCAACCTGCGGTATTGCTTCGGGGGCCAAAGAAACCATGACCTATTTTATTGAAGAGACCGAACATCTGGCCATCGACGCAGTGGTGACCCAAACCGGATGCATGGGCTATTGTTATGCCGAACCCACGGTCGAGGTTATTCTACCCGGCAAAGAACCGGTTGTATTCGGACATGTAAATAAGGCAAAAGCCCGCGAGATTATCGACCGTTATATCATAAAAGGTGAACTGGTCGACGGTCTGATCCCGGTTTCATATAAAACCATCGATGAATAATTAATACAATACTTCAGGTTATGGCAGAATTTAATATGCAGATACTGATTTGCGGAGGTACAGGCTGTAAAGCCTCCGAAAGTGACGAAATAGCCAATTCATTCAAGGAATTGCTCCCTAAATATAATCTTGAGGACGATGTACAGGTGGTGCTTACCGGCTGTTTTGGTTTTTGTGAAAAAGGGCCAATTGTAAAAATGATGCCCGATAAAACCTTTTATGTTCATGTAACCCCGGCCGATACCGAAGAGATTGTCAGGGAACACCTGGTTAAAGGTCGGCAGGTAGAAAGGTTACTTTACCGCGATCCGAACACAAAGAAGTCGGTAAGCGAATCGAAAGACATGGATTTTTACAAAAAGCAGATTCGCATTGCTTTGCGCAACTGTGGATTTATCGATCCGGAGAATATCGACGAATACATTGCCCGCGACGGATATCAGGCTTTGGGCAAATGCCTCACCGAAATGACACCGGCGCAGGTAATCGACGAGGTAAAAAAATCAGGGCTGCGCGGGCGAGGCGGCGGCGGTTTCCCCACCGGACTTAAGTGGGAAATAACCGCCAAAGTTCAGGGCGACAAAAAATATGTGATTTGTAATGCCGACGAAGGCTACCCGGGCGCTTTTATGGAA
>CAZMDP010000149.1:0-5689 GCA_964565015.1 uncultured Prolixibacteraceae bacterium
AATCATCGGCGTAAAAATCAAAAAACGGAGAATTCCGGTATGCCGAAACAATTGATTTCCAATGATTTTTATTCCAGGGTGTATGGTAGGCGATTTTTATTGAGGTAATTGCCTGGCAGGGTTTTCGGCCGTTTTCAACCGGTACCACCAGATGCAGGGGGCCGTTTGCGGCCATAATGGAACATCGGTTACGGTAGGTCTGTTTGATAAAATGTTCGTGCTTTTCAATATAAGTACAACGGCTTTTCAGAATAGCTGCGTAGTAATAAACGGGGCCGAAAAATGAGGTAGAAAGCAGTATGGTACTGTTTTGCATTATTCCCTGAAGAAGCCTCCCTTTTGTGAATTATCTTCTTCGTCATCCTCGTAGCCCTCATCCTCCATATCGTCAAACGAAACTCCTTCGGGGTGAGGTTTCTGTTTTGGCGTCCGGTTAGTCTCTTCTTCGAGGCGCTCTTTCTCTTTCTTGGTTCTGGTTAGTTCGCTCTTCAGCTTCCATATGCGGGGTATGTACGAGAAATGTGGCAAAAGGTAACCAATCAGCAAACAGATGAGGATCAAAAGAACCAGAGGTACGTTAATATTCCAGAAAAAGAGCTTAATGGCTACCGATTCGGCATTCTGAAGGGTGAAAAGCACCAGGAAAATGGCGAGGATCAGCACCAATACCAATTGTACATTAATCGGATTTCGTTTGATATCATTCATGATTATAGATATTATGAGTTTATTAGCATATAAACTTTATTACAGCGATAAATGTACAAAAAATAAGAATACCCTAATGAATCGACCTGAACATACGTTTAATCCGGATGTTTGACGGAAATCTTTTGTCTTTATCGAGCGAAAGCCAGATAAAGACTGCCTTTCCAACTACATGGTCTTCGGGTACAAAGCCCCAGTATCGCGAATCGGCCGAATTATGGCGGTTATCGCCCATCATCCAGTAGTAATCCATTTTGAAAGTGTACGATGAAGCAGGATTGCCATTGATGTAAACAGTTTTATCTTTTACTTCCAGTTTATTGCCTTCGTAAACCCTTATAATCCTTTCGTACAAGGGCAATACATCGGCATCGATTTCGACCGTAGCACCTTTGGCAGGTACTTTTATCGGACCAAAATTATCCACATTCCAGGCAAAACGGCTGTCGGCGGGAAAAACATTCGGGTCCCACCGGTCGGGCGAGTCGAGCAGTTTTTCAATACTTATAACATTGTTAAAAGTGCTAAATTCGCTCACCATTTTGTCGGTCAATGGGAATATATACTGGTTCGATGAATAATTCTGGCGGTCGGCGTGCGAAATACCCAATCTGTCGAGGGCTTTTGGATTGATGGTACCATTTGTTTTCACCAGGTAATTATACTGAAATCCATCGTAATGTTTTTGTGGCTTACCGTTCACGGTCAGGTTGCCGTCTTTCAATTCAATGATATCGCCCGGAATACCCACACATCTTTTAATATAATTTTCGCGCTTATCAACCGGGCGGGCAACAATTTTACCGAAACCCCGCTCATCGTTCCAAACCATTTAGCGGCCATACGACCTTACCAGCTGATAATAACTCTGGTTTTGCATGCGCAAAGCAACCGTATCCCCTTCGGGAAAGTGGAAAACCACCACATCGTCGTTTTTAATTTTTCCCAAACCGGCCAATCGTTTATAGGGACGCTTAATCCATTCGACATACGATTTACGGGTAGTCGATAACGGCATAGTGTTATGAACAAACGGAAACGAAAGGGGAGTGTTGGGCGTTTTGGGTCCATAAGCAGTTTTGCTTACAAAAAGGTAGTCGCCAACCAGCATCGATTTTTCCATCGAAGAAGTGGGTATCGTGTAAGCTTCTATAAAAAACATGCGGATAAACGAAGCGGCAATCACTGCAAAAATTATGGCATCGATCCATTCAACCAGTTTGGTTTGTTTGCCTCCCGGGGGGTCTTTTTTCTTCCAGAATGCCCAATGAACTTTTTCGGTAATGTAAATATCGAAAATAACCGCAAGCCCAATGAGCCACCAGAAATTTTGAAGCCATATTACCCACAGCGTGTATAGTGTAGCTGCTACCCCAAATTTAAACCACTTATTGGCAAGTATTTCTCTCATTGTATATTCAGAATTTTAATAAATCGCTCATGTTTAATATTCCCTTATGTGTCTGGCAATACTCGGCTGCCATTACAGCGCCTAAAGCAAAACCTTTCCGGTTTTTTGCCACATGGGTAATTTCGATGTAATCATCGTCCGACTCATAGGTAACGACGTGCGTACCCGGAACCTCACCTGTGCGTTCGGCTGTTATGGGAAGCTTTTCAAAGGTTGCCTCATCTTTCAGTGCCCAGCCGGTCAGGTCGGTAATATGTTTGAGTATTCCTTCGGCCAGGGTGATGGCGGTTCCGCTAGGTGCATCGAGTTTGTGTATATGGTGTATCTCTTTGATCCGTGCCTTATATTGGGAATGGTTTGCCATTAAAGCGGCAAGTTTTCGGTTGAGTTCGAAGAAAAGGTTTACCCCGATTGAAAAATTACTGCCGTAGAAAAAAGTACCGTCGTGTTTGCGGCATTCTTCATGAACAAAATTAATCTGATGCAACCAACCGGTAGTACCGCTCACTACGGGTACCCCCGCTTCGAAACACAATAAATAGTTGTTAACGGCTGATTCGGGCCTGGTGAATTCAATGGCTACATCACATATCCTGAGGTTTTCGGCCGTTAATTCATCAATGTTTTGAATATCAACAATCAAGGGAATATCGTGCCCCCGTTCAATGGCAATTTTTTCAATTTCCTTGCCCATTTTACCATATCCAATCAGTCCGATTTTCATTTCTTACTTTTTATTTGACAGCCGACAAAGATAATTTATTTAATAAAAGTTACTTATCCGATTTCTATCAAGTCTGTCAAAGAAGATTTAATTATAATGGTTATTTACGAATTTAAATACCAATCCATACATTGAATAATACAGATTATTTCACTTAAGTTTTTGTTTTCGAATAATTTCACAAATATTCGAAACGATTACCAATTTAAATATGTATGTGATTTTGTATGGATGTGCCACATATTCAGGGTTATATGTTTTGTATAAGATTTATTTATAAACGATAAACAAAATCGAAGATCGAAATATTGGAATTGTGTTGGAGTAGTGTTTAATGATTGGTATATTTGCTTAAACAAATTTAAAAATTAAAGCTATGACACAAGTACAGTTTAACAATGCGTTGATGAGTTTAAGCGACAAACTCTATTACTATGCTTTAAGCCTTACATCGGATAGCGAGCGTGCAAGCGACCTCTTGCAGGAAACATTTCTGAAAGCATTGACCTATCGCGATAAATTTGCCTTGAATACCAACTTCAAAGCATGGGTATATACCATAATGAAGAATACTTTCATAAACGATTACCGAAGGAATTCGAAGATGAAGTCAACCTTCGACGGAGTAACAAACGACCATCATCTGAACATAGCCGGAGAAAAACAGTTCCCAACTGCCGATTCAATCATCAGTACCGGTGAAATCAACAAGGCCATTAGTAACCTCGATGACGAATTCAGGATTCCCTTTACGATGTTCCTCGAAGGATATAAATACACCGAAATAGCTGAAGAGCTGAACCTGCCGCTTGGTACCGTAAAAAGCCGGATTTTCTTCACCCGGAAAAAACTGGAAGCTTCGCTCAGGGAATATGCTCCAAATTAGTTTTTGGTAATCAGTACCTCATAAGGAATCAATTCCGGGATAAATAAATCCTTACTTTTGTGTAGTTTTATTAAAAAACTTACACCTTATGGATTTAATCGTGGTAACAAACCTTGTACTGATTTTATTGATCGTAATAGCGCTGGTTCTTATTGTAGTATTCCGTTACAGGCCCGGAGGCGATGCCATTATGCTGGCCAAAATGCAGGAGATTATTTCAAATATTACTGCAATTGAAAAATACCTGAGGGACGAATTCAGGGTTAACCGCGAGGAAACATCGCGGATGACCAAAGAAGGACGTGAAGAACTAAGGGCTGCTTTAAAGGAATTTTCCGAAAGTTTCAGCAAGAATGTAGAAGCCTTTAACAACCTCCAACGCGAAAAATTTGGCCAGCTTCAGGAGCAGCAGGAAAAGCTGATTACCGGCACCGAAAAAAAACTTGAGGAGATGCGGGTAACGGTTGACGAGAAGCTTCAGAAAACACTTAACGAACGTCTGGGGCAATCATTCGAATTGGTTGGAAAGCAATTGGAAAGCGTGCAGAAAGGGTTGGGCGAAATGCAGACCCTCGCTCAGGATGTGGGTGGTTTGAAACGGGTGTTGAGCAACGTGAAAATGCGTGGAGGTATAGGAGAGGTACAACTTGCCATGTTGCTTGAACAAATCCTGGCCCCCGACCAGTATGAAGCCAACGTAAAAACTAAATCGGGCAGCAGCGATGTGGTGGAATTTGCCATAAAGCTCCCCGGTCGCGACGAACAGGGAAGCGTAGTATGGTTGCCAATCGACGCAAAATTTCCACGCGACGTTTATGAATATCTCCAGAACGCATATGATACCGGTGATCCGGCACAGATCGACACTGCTCAAAGGGTGCTCGAAAATACCATACGCAAAATGGCCCGCGACATAAACGAAAAATATGTTGATCCGCCAAATACCACCGATTTTGCCATTATGTTCCTGCCATTTGAGGGAATTTATGCCGAAGTGGTACGCAAAGCAAGTCTTCTGGAAGAAATTCAGCGCACTTCGAAAATAGTGGTGACCGGCCCTACCACCCTGGCCGCAATCCTCAACAGCCTGCAAATGGGTTTCCGTACGCTTGCTATTCAGAAAAGAAGCAGTGAAGTGTGGAAGATACTTGGTGCGGTGAAAAAGGAATTTGAAAATTTCAGCGGTTTGTTATCGAAAGCTCAGAACAACATTCAAACAGGCCTGAACCAACTCGACGATGTAATGGGCAAACGTACACGTGCCATCGAACGAAAGCTCCGAAACGTAGAAAGCCTGAGCGAACCCGAAACAAGACTTATTTTACCAGAAATGGATGATGATGAGGAATAATGTCAAATTCTTCGGATGTTTTTAAAAGGTCGATATTAATTTACTTTATTTCAATAATCCCTTAACCGACAAATCTTCATCCAGTTGTCGCCAGTGAATTCCATATCCTGATGGGGAAATTGTGTAATCGTTCCTTTCTTGCTCTGTTGCCCGGGCAAGTTTTTCAGATATTGATGCGAGTTTCAATTTTACGACCTGATTTTCGAATTTCAGGATTAAAAAGTCATTTTCAAAGCTGATTCCTAATATGTTGTATGTTTTTTCCATTGTTCTGATTATTTAAAAAATCGATGCCATTCTGAAACGATATAATCAAAATGTTCGTAGATTATTTTTTTTTATTTCACGCTTTGCCTGTGGAGTAAGATTATATTCAAAAGCCGATTTTATCTCAAAATTTTCCTCTTCGAGCCAAAACTTACATTCCATATCGCCTTGCTCCGCATGAATATGAATTGGTTCGTCATTTTCATTTGCCCAGAAAAAGAGTCGCCAACCCCGAATGAATAATACTGTAGGCATTTTTATTTCAAAGTTACAAAAACAGTTGAAAACTTCAATTTATTAATTCCTTTATAAGGTATAAAGTTATAATTAGCGGGAACCATG
>CAZMDP010000150.1:0-5671 GCA_964565015.1 uncultured Prolixibacteraceae bacterium
GGTTAATAGAGGTGCTGCATTTCCGGTTCATAACCATCGGGACCTTGAAGAGGCCCTGACGAAATTGCTGTCCGATTCTTCATTTCTAGATGAAGCCTCAGGTATTAGCAAGGCTTATGTAAAGAACAACAGGGGGGCGACAAATATTATTGTTAATCAGATTTTTCAATAATTTATTCCGTTTTTTCAGAATTTTATTGATAAAATGTGAACAAAAAATAAAGTTAATAATACCACGAGATTTGTCAATTCAAAAAAAATTTCGTATCAAAGAATTTCCGTTTTTGTAAACAATTCTGTCTAAAAAAAACATTAAAAAGCACATAATCAGCATATTAACAGTTTGAAGTTGATAACTTTCCCCAAAATTTGAAAAAAAAGTATTCCAAAATATTTTGTTGAGCGCTATCTTGCACTACATAATCTTTGAAGAAACAGCGTCAATTTTTTAATAGAAAATCAAGCAGTTAAAAATTTTATAAATAACAATTCTTATCGTCCTACTAAAACATTTTTACTATGGTTACACAAGAAGTAGCAGTGGATGCCCCTTCGGGTAAAAAAATCTATTCTCAGGAAGAAGCTGTTCAGGCTTCGTTAAAATATTTTAATGGAGATGACCTTGCTGCGAGGGTATGGGTCAATAAATATGCCCTGAAAGACTCATTCGGAAATATTTTTGAACTTACCCCGGATGATATGCACCGCCGAATGGCGCGGGAAATTGCACGTATCGAGAAAAATTATCCCAATCCGCTGACCGAAGAAGAAATTTATCAAACCCTGAAGGACTTTAAGTATATTGTACCGCAGGGAGGTCCGATGACCGGAATCGGGAACAATTTCCAGATTGCATCCCTATCGAATTGCTTTGTAGTGGGCAACGAAGGCCGGGCCGATTCGTATGGTGGAATCCTGAAAATCGACCAGGAGCAGGTTCAGTTGATGAAACGCAGGGGTGGAGTAGGGCACGACCTGTCGCACATCAGGCCAAAAGGCTCGAAAGTCGAAAATTCGGCGCTTACTTCAACAGGCCTTGTTCCTTTTATGGAACGCTATTCCAATTCGACGCGCGAAGTTGCCCAGGATGGACGCCGGGGTGCGTTGATGCTTTCGGTTTCGATAAAACACCCCGATGCCGAGAAGTTTATCGACGCCAAAATGGAGCAGGGGAAAGTTACAGGCGCCAATGTTTCGGTCAGAATTCATGACAGCTTTATGAAGGCGGTTGAAAACGAAGAAGTATTTGTGCAGCAATACCCGGTTGATGAGGCAAATCCCTCATACATAAAAGAAATAAATGCTGTTGACCTTTGGCGGAAAATTGTACACAATGCATGGAAATCGGCCGAACCTGGTATTCTGTTCTGGGATACCATTATCAGGGAGTCGGTACCCGATTGTTATGCCGATCTGGGTTACCGCACCGTATCTACAAATCCATGCGGCGAAATACCACTCTGCCCTTACGACAGTTGCCGGTTATTGGCCATAAACCTTTATTCGTATGTCGATCAACCGTTTACCAAAAATGCCAGGTTCAATTTCGAACTCTTCAAGAAGCACATGCATATAGCCCAGCGCATAATGGACGATATTATCGATCTGGAACTGGAAAAGATCGATTCTATTCTGCATAAAATCGATAGTGATCCGGAGGATGATGACATCAAGCAGGTAGAAAGGAACCTGTGGCTAAATATCAGAAAGAAAGCACAGGAAGGTCGCCGTACCGGTATCGGGATTACAGCCGAAGGTGATATGCTGGCTGCTTTAGGTCTGCGATACGGCACCGACGAAGCCACCGACTTTTCGCTCGAAGTTCACAAAACAGTCGCCCTCGAAGCCTACCGGTCATCGGTTAACCTGGCCCGCGAAAGGGGAGCTTTTAAAATTTACGATGCCAACCGCGAAAAGAAAAACCCGCTGATTAACCGAATCCGCGAAGCAGACCCGGGATTATATGAAGAAATGGTAAAATACGGCCGCCGGAACATTGCCCTGCTCACCATAGCCCCAACCGGGACAACCAGTTTGATGACGCAAACCACGTCGGGAATTGAGCCTGTTTTTATGCCCGTATATAAAAGGCGCCGTAAAGTAAACCCCAACGATAAGGATGTGAGGGTTGATTTTGTGGACGAAGTAGGCGACCATTGGGAAGAATACACAGTCTTTCACCATAAGTTCAAAACCTGGATGGAAGTAAACGGCATTGATACAAACAAGGCGTTTACTCAGGAAGAACTCGAAGAACTGGTAAAAAAATCGCCCTATTATATGGCTACATCGAATGATGTGGATTGGGTAGCCAAGGTTCATATGCAGGGCCGTATCCAGAAATGGGTTGACCATAGCATCAGCGTGACCATTAACC
Organism: uncultured Prolixibacteraceae bacterium; assembly: GCA_964565015.1. Lineage (GTDB taxonomy): Bacteria > Bacteroidota > Bacteroidia > Bacteroidales > Prolixibacteraceae > UBA1413. Next base: position 2,378 of record CAZMDP010000150.1, read on the forward strand.
TGCCTTCGAATGTTTCGGAAGAACTGGTTGGCAAACTCTATTTCGAAGCATGGAAGAGCGGTTGTAAAGGGGTAACCGTTTACCGCGACGGATCAAGGTCGGGGGTATTGATTTCCGACAAAAAGGAAGAGAAAAAGAAGAACCTGAAGTTCCCGACCAAAAGGCCCGAAATTCTCGAAGCCGATGTAGTGAGGTTTCAGAATAACCGCGAAAAGTGGATTGCCTTTATCGGGCTTATCGATGGTATGCCTTACGAAATTTTTACCGGTTTAAGCGACGATGAGGATGGAATATTGCTCCCGCGGTCGGTTACAAAAGGTTATATTATCAAAAACTGGGAAGATGAAGAAAATTCGCGCTACGATTTTCAATACGTAAACAAGCGGGGGTATAAAACTACAATTGAGGGGCTGTCGTATAAGTTTAATCCGGTATTCTGGAATTATGCCAAACTTATATCGGGAGTATTACGTTACGGAATGCCCATTCATAAGGTTGTTGACCTGGTTACCAGCCTTCAGCTCGATAATGAGACCATCAATTCGTGGAAAGCCGGAGTAGCCCGCGCACTGAAAAAATATATCCCAAACGGCACCATAGCCGAGGATGCACGCTGCGGCGAATGTGGTTCGAATGAGGTAATCTACCAGGAAGGCTGTCTTACCTGTGTATCATGCGGAAGTTCGAAATGTGGTTAAAAATTATTTGAATAATAATAAAAAAGGCGCTGAATAAGCGCCTTTTTTATTAGAAGGTCATATCTTCTAAGCTTCAATCATTTTTTTGTATTCTTCAGCCGATAAAAGACCACTCAATTCACCTTCGTTGGCAATTTTAACTTTTATCATCCAGCCATCGCCATACGGATCTTTGTTTACTATTTCCGGATTATCGGCAAGGCCTTCATTAACTTCGATCACTTCGCCCGAAACCGGCATAAATAAATCAGAAACAGTTTTTACGGCTTCAACTGTACCAAAGATTTCACCTTTTTCAAGACTTTCTCCCTCTGTTTCTATTTCAACAAATACTATATCGCCCAATTCGCCCTGAGCAAATTCAGTTATACCTACAGTGGCTATATCACCATCCACCAGGACCCATTCGTGATCCTGCGTGTATTTCAGATTTTCAGGTATTTTCATAATTCATGCGGTTTTTATTTGTGGCAAAGGTAAAAATATATTTCAGGAATGTAAAATGATAAAAATCTTAATATTTTGTGAAATGCTTGTAAATAGAATTAAACATTTACCGATTCCATTGCAAAACATGCCGCACCTACCGCACCCGCAAGGTCGCCGAACTCTGCGGCTACAATTTCGGCCTTATTGCCACCGGTCCGCCATTCGTACATTCCCATAAAATCGCTGAGGGGCTGAAAAAGATCGTTGCCAGCCTCAGTAATCCCGCCTCCGAGAATTATCATTTCGGGTGAAAGGATGTTGGTCAGCGAGGCAAGGCCGATAGCCAGTTTTTTCACAGAAGTGAGCCAAACCTGTGTTGCAAAGAAATCACCCTTTCGGTAAGCATCAACCAATTGGTGTGTTGTACTGTATCTTCCCATGCTTCGTGCTTTAATCGTACAGTTTCCTATGGCATCTTCGAGGCTGCCCGGAATACCGGTAATATCCTGTAAACCATCGCTGTCGATGACCATGTGGCCAAGATGGCCTGCCTTGTTGAATGCGCCCTGGTAGGGTTTTCCATCAATCAGTATGGCTCCGCCAACACCTGTTCCCAATGTAACCATAACGACATTTTTCTTACCTCTTGCCGAGCCAAACCTGGCTTCCGACATCATGGCCGCAATGGCATCGTTTAATACGAATGTCTGGGTTTTCAGAAAATTTGACCATATAAAGTTTTCCAATCCGTGTAAACGACCGGGCATAAAGGCTATTGCCGAATTATCGTTATTGGGTAACCCGGGTGCCGAAATGCCAATAATGTAACCGGTTTTTTCAATCTTATTCTGAATTTCGAAAACGGTTTCTGCCACACCTGCTTTCCAGTTTGAATCATTCCCATCGTTGGTAGGTTGATAGTGGCTGCACAAAACCTCTCCCGATCCGTCAATTGCCACTCCCTTTATTCTTGTGCCGCCCAAATCGATTCCAATCGCTAATTTTGCCATACCTCCATTTTTATTGATTATTAAATTCTTTGACTGCATTGATCATTGCCACGATGTTTTCGACCGGAACATTTGCCTGGATATTGTGAACCGTGTTGAATACAAAACCGCCATCTTTTGCAAAGATTTCGCATAACCGCAATACCTCTTCCCTCACTTTTTCGGGCAAAGAATAAGGCAGGGTTTTTTGTGTATCGATTCCTCCACCCCAGAATACAATGTCGTTACCATATTTTTTCTTCAGAATTACCGGATCCATACCCGAGGCATTGATCTGCACCGGATTGATAATATCGAACCCGGCCAAAATAAACCTCGACATAAACGGTTCTACCGCTCCGCACGAGTGTTTGAATGTTTTCCAATGGGTATGCGTGTGCACCCAATCGTTAATTTTCCGGTAGTAGGGCAACCACAATTCGTCGAATTGTTCGGGAGAACAAAAAGTTGAATCCTGTGTGCCGAAGTCGGTACCACATATGTAAACCACATCAATGTTATCCCCTATAACCTTATGCAGGCGTCGGAAATTTTCCAATGCAATCTCTGTCTGATATTCGAAAACCGACCTGATGTAGTCGGGCCTGATGAGGATACTCATGTACCATTCGGTAATATCGCGTATGCCTTTCGGTTTTTTCAGTTTTATTCCGGGAATGTGGGCAATATCGCCCAATGCAGTACCCCCCAGACCAGCAACAACTGCTTTTCCGGTTGCCCTTGCTTTTTCGGTGGTCACTTTCCAGTATTGCAGGTCGCTGTCAGAAATGAGTCCATATTCTTCGGTATTGTCTCGCGGATCGAGCTTTTCTTCATCAATTGGTTGTTGCCTGATGATTGCATCAAAAAAATATCCCGATTTGGGCATTATGCCCGACGGGGGAGCAGAAACATCGCCCCCAGGGTGCATCAGAACATTGCCATCGGCATCGGTAGTGGTGTTGAAGCCTTCAGGGACCAGCACCTCCTGTCCCCATGGGGTAGTATATTGTTTTAATGGTTCGTGGTTATAAAAGCCAAAAGAATTGTTCCTGCCTTTTGCCCCGATCACATCAACGCCCAAAATATCGATCAACTCCTGGTCGATTTCGCCAAGCATCTGGTAGGGATCGGTAACCCTGACGGGTTTTTCGGCCAGGCCATAGTACCGCCGCAGG
>CAZMDP010000151.1:0-5665 GCA_964565015.1 uncultured Prolixibacteraceae bacterium
ATGCGTGCATCGTTATCAAAAAATACAGGGAAACCAAAAATTTCGCCGATTTTCAGATGAAGTTTTTCAATTTCAGGAAAGTAAGTTTTATTCATACCCAGTTCCTGGCTGACCAATCCGGGCATTTCAATACCTATTGCAATTACTTTCTCCGGATTAATTTTTAAGCTATCAAGTATCTCAACCAATTTACTGTTTATGGCTTCGAACATCGATAAACTCTTTTGCATGGGAACATCAACAAAATGAGGCCCGCTTATTTCGCGGTTACTTGCATTGAAAACCGAAATAATAGTGCGGTATATATTAATGGTAATGCCAACAATAAAAAAACCATCTTCGACAAGTCCGTATATGGCTGGCCTGCGGCCACCACTCGAATCACCCGGGCCCAATTCTTTCAATAAACCTTCCGAAATAAGTTCCTGCAGAAGACTGTTAATTTTAGGGGTGCTCAATGGAAGATTTCGGGTAAGCTCTGCACTTGAAACAGGTCCCTTGAAATATATCGTTCTGATAATTTGCTTTTTATGCCCTATTTTTTTTAGTTCTACGCCTTGGCTTTGGCCACGGCTTTTAAAAAGGTTTTCCATTTTACCATTAAAATTTTTTCAAAGTTGAGAAAAAAATATCTGAAAAGCAATATTCTTTTTAATATTTTAAAGAAGTTTTTTGTTCTTCTTGAACAACACTTCAGGCATCAGCATTGTTTAATGGTTTAAAAAATGAAAAAGAAAAGAAATATCGTCGATCTATCTGAAAGTATTCCTGTAAAAATTACCGATAACAGGGAAATTTCGCCGGGAGTTCATGTAATTTCATACCGTCGAACCGGGAATTTTATTCCGGGGCAGGTTGTTAAAGTTGCAATAAATAAAGAGCATCCGCCAAGGATATACAGTATTTGCAGCGGTAACCGCGAAGAGGACATTTCCATTTTATTTAACATCAAAAAGGAGGGTTTGCTCACACCTAGACTTTCAACATGCATTCCGGGCGAAACCATATATGTTTCCAGTCCCTACGGGAGTTTTGTTGATTTGGATGGCCCGGCCTGGTGGATCGCAACAGGAACCGGTATTGCACCTTTCAGAAGTATGATTCGTTCGGGGAATTCCCAAAATAAGAAATTAATACACGGGGTAAGTTATCTGAACCAGTTTTATTTCGAAGACGAAATGGAGGAGATACTTGGCGATAATTATATCAGATGCTGTTCGCGAGAAAAATCGTGTAACACTTTTCCGGGCAGGGTTACCGATTTTTTACGAAGCGAAAACCATTTCCCCAGGGAAATTAAATATTACCTTTGCGGGAAAGCGCTGATGGTGGTCGAAGTGCGCGATCTGCTTATAGAAAAAGGGGTTCCCTTTGAAAATATTGTGGCTGAAATATATTTTTAACACAGAAGATGAAACAACCTTTATTCGGAAAAACATTATCGGAACTAAAAGAAGTTGCAGCCAAATCTGGCCTTCCCTCCTATTCTGCAAAACAAATAGCCAGTTGGCTCTACAAAAGAAATGTGTCCTCAATTTCAGAAATGACCGATTTGTCGAAAAAAGTGCGCGAATACCTCTCAGAACTTTATGAAATTGGAATTACGAAACCCGTTAAGGTACAGATCAGTATTGATGGTACCCGCAAATATTTATTCCCTTCGTCTGGTGGAAAGTTTATCGAAACGGCAATGATCCCCGAAAACGATCGCATTACAGTGTGTGTAAGCTCTCAGGTGGGGTGCAAAATGGGATGCCTTTTTTGTATGACCGGGAAACAGGGTTTTCAGGGTCAGCTGACTGCAGGTGAAATTCTGAACCAGACCAGGAGCATAGAAGAATCCGGATCAGTAACGAACATTGTGTACATGGGTATGGGCGAACCTTTCGACAACCTGGATGAAGTACTGAAAAGCCTCGAAATTCTGACTTCGGAATGGGGTTATGCTATGAGCCCGCGACGGATTACCGTTTCAACAATCGGAATTATACCCGGCATGGTTACTTTTCTCGAAAAAAGTGAAGCGCATCTGGCAGTTAGCCTGCATACCCCATTCGATGACGAACGCAGAAACCTTATGCCCGTTCAGGTAGCATACCCAATTTCGGAAGTTATCCGCGAAATCAGTAACTGGGATATGGGCCGCCAACGTAGGGTATCGTTCGAATACATCATGTTTGAAGGACTGAACGACACCAGCCGCCACATAAAAGAACTCGCCCGTTTACTAAATGGTGTGAAATGCAGGATAAACCTAATCAGGTTTCATCCTGTTCCGGGAACCCCGCTGCGGGGAAGCAGCGATGAAACCATACTGAAGTTCAAAGATAAACTGAATGAAAAGGGTATTTTGACTACCATCAGGGCCTCACGCGGACAGGATATTTATGCGGCATGTGGCCTCTTGTCAACCAAAGAGTTGGTGAAAAATGTACAGGCATAACTTTCTGCCTTGGTAAAACGTAAACTAAGTTTTCGGTACTCTTACAAAACCATTAACATGGAAAAACTCGTATGGTACAAAGAAATATTGGGAGCACGCCTTTTTGTCATAAGGGGAGATGAAACCATCGGACATATCCAGTGGAGGAACCTTATAAGTGGCAAAGCATCGGCTGAATTCAGAGGTAAAACCTTTCTGATAACCAGCGACATTCTTGCTTCACGGCTTGAAATAAGCGATGGCAAAGATCAGGCCCTACTTGCAAAACTTACCGTCAATCCTTTTAATCCACGAAATGAAATAATTGTAAATGGAAAAAGATTTGAACTGGAAATGAAAAATTTCTGGCAATCGCGTTGGTCCTGGAATTTCAACGGAACACCCATTATATCTTTTACTTCGAATGAATTAATAACCCGCGACAAGGGAGACATTGAACTGTTTACTACCTGCAACGACGAAGTAGAGATATTGATCCTGATGGGACTTGCATTACGAAATCAATTCGTCCTCATTATCCTGTTTCTTTTTCTGCTGATAATTCTGATCGTAATTTAAGCCAAATTCAGTCTGACGACTGTGGACCCATCAGAAAAAGTCTTCTTCGTCCCTTTCCCCCCGCATCGACGCATCTGTGTCGTTACAATCGAGGTTAATATTAAAGTTGGCAGGCCTTTCAAATTGTACATCCTCTGTAAAACCTAACGATGGATCGGCAAGTACCCTTTTCATAAAATATCCCCATATCGGCAATGCCATATTGGCTCCTTGCCCTGAAGCAATATCCGTAAAATGGATACTCCTAAGATCGGCGCCGGTCCAGACCCCCGCAGTCAGTTGTGGTGTTGACCCGATAAACCATCCGTCAGAATGGTTTTGGGTGGTTCCGGTTTTGCCGGCGATTGGCATCCTGAAGCGGCCATACCCTTCGCGGCTCCGTAATCTGCCACCAGTTCCGCCATCAACTACACCCTGCATCAGGTTTATCATAAGGTATGCTGTGTTCTCATCGAGGGCCTCGTATCGTTGAGGCACAAAATTGGCAATAAGGTTTCCATGCCGGTCTTCGATGTGTGTTACAAACCAGGGCTTAATAAATACCCCTTTGTTGGCATATGTGGCAAAAGCGCCAACCATTTCATATAAAGTAATATCTGAAGTACCAAGGAACATCGAAGGCACCGGATCAATGGGTGAATACACACCCAATTTTTTCATTACTTCAGTAACTGCTTGCGGGTTAAATTGTTTCATAACCCAGGCCGATATCATATTTTTGGAATTGGCTAATCCCCATTTTAAGGTTACCATCTTCCCGAAATATTGATCATCGGTGCTTGCATCGCGGGGTTCCCAAATCGATCCGTCCCATAAAACAAACTGTTGCCTTACATAGGGCACTTTGGTGCATGGAGTAAACCCATTCTGCATGGCAAGGGTATAAAGAAAAGGTTTTACGGTGGAACCTACCTGCCTTTTGCCTCCTTTCACCATATCATACATAAAGTGCTCGTAACTTGGGCCACCCACATAAGCCCTTACCATGCCGCTCACATTCTCCATGGCCATAAACGACGACCTGAAAAAGCGCAGGTACCATTTAATCGAATCAATCGGCGACATTATTGTATCAATTTCTCCTTTCCATGAGAAAATCGACATTTCGACCGGTTTTTCAAACTCTTCCCTGATTTCGGCATTTGTTTTCCCTGCCTCCCTCAAAATACGGAAACGCTCGGTTTGTCTGATCGATCGATCAAGTATCTCCTCTATTTCGGCAGTGGTCATATTGTTCGAAAATGGCGGGTTTTTTAACGACCGTACCCGCCGGTCGAACAGTGGCTGAAGGTTTTCGCTCAGGTGCTTAGCCAGCGATTCCTCAGCGTAACGTTGCATTCTCGAATCGATGGTTGTATAAATTTTTATTCCATCGCGGTACAGGTCATAATTCGTGCCGTCGGGTTTGCGGTTTTTACGAGCCCAACCATATAAAGGATTGGTCGCCCACTCGGTGCTGTCTTCTTTGAATTTCTGATATTGCCATGATGCATACCTTTCCCTTACCGGTTCGGGGGCGTTCATGGTAACCCTCAGGTATTCGCGGAAGTAGGTGGCAAGTCCACGTTTAAAATCTACCCTATGATAGTCGAGGTCGAGTGGCAGTGCTTTTATAGAATCGAACTCTGCCCTGGTAAGGAAGCCGTATTTGCGCATTTGAGATAAAACAACGTTCCTGCGGTTCAGCGTAAGTTGTTCTCTTCGGAGAGGGTTATAAAGCGCACTGTTTTTGGCCATTCCAACAAGCATGGCCGCCTGGTGGAGCTGAAGCGAATCGGGTTCGCAATTGAAATAAACGTTTGCTGCAGTTTTTATTCCTACAGCCAGATTCAGGAAATCATACTTATTCAGATACATGGTAATAATTTCCTCTTTCGTGTAACTTCTCTCGAGCTTTACGGCAATTATCCATTCTCTGAATTTTCGTATCATCATCCGAACGGGTCCCCTGAAATTTTCGCGGGGAAACAGCATTTTAGCCAGTTGCTGTGAAATGGTACTACCTCCACCCGAACTTGTATCTCCGGTTAAAATACCCTTTAACACCCGTAATAACCCCCTGAAATCGATTCCCGAATGCCTGAAAAATCTTACATCTTCAGTTGAAATCAATGCCTGTATCAAATGAGGTGGAATTTCGTTGTAACCTACATAGGTGCGGTTTTCGCTAAAAAAAGTACCCAATAATCGGCCATCGGCGGAAATTACCTGAGAAGCCAACACACTTTCCGGATTTTCGAGGTCTTCGAAGGTTGGCATAAAGCCAAACCAGCCTTTGGCAATCCCATAAAATAACACGATTACAATAAATACTAGAGTAAGGTACGCAGACCAGAATATTTTAATGTATTTCGAAAATTCCGACTTTTCCCCAAACATGGATAAATGATTTTTTGAGCCAGCAAATATACCAGATATTATGCCCTAAATAAACTTTATTGGCTTAAGATTTAATGGTTTAATCTAATTTTTAAAAACAAAACCATCATTCTCAACAGTATAGAAAACGAAAAAATAAAAAGGAAATTTTGAACTTACCTTTTCATTTTCTTTACTTTGCACAAATTTTTTAAAAAAGGATCATCCCATGCAGGAAAATCTGGTAATAGTTGAATCGCCCGCAAAGGCTAAAACCATAGAGAAATTTCTAGGTAAAGAATTTAA
>CAZMDP010000152.1:0-5655 GCA_964565015.1 uncultured Prolixibacteraceae bacterium
AACTGCCTTAAACTGAGTGGCACGTGCTACTAATTCTTTTTCTGCATCTCTTAAAATCATGATGTAAATTTACAATTTTGGAATCACATTCCAAAATTGTAAAGAAAAAAACTATGAAAGTCAATTTACCGGCTTAACAGTTACAAATCGATAAGGTTTTAATGGCTATTGGTATTATAATTTCAGTGTTGTTGTGCTACAATCTTCAGCAACCGGGTTTGGCGATTTTTAATCGCTGTTTTTGTGGCGATCGGATATCGCCACGCCCCTTCTTCAACGAAACCTGCAGATGAATAATCCGAAATGATTTCGGTTACAATGCAAGGTATGTCCCACCCACTTATGTATGGAAAGTAAATTAAAGAGCACAAAGGCTCGAATAATCATATTTTCAATCCTCTGACCTTTGTAATAAAGGAAAACCGCGTACAAGCCATGAACTTTTCAGCCATACTTGCCATTCAATTATGTAATAAGGTTTTATGTTATCGAACGAGGTTATAGGCTTTTTACCGAGGTTGTTCAGAAAAAACGGTTTTGAATCGCCTGACTGGTTAAATCGATTTATTCTTTGCTTATTCATAAAAAAGAAGTTTTTTTGTATTGAATTATATTATTGAAACAAACTAAAAAGATATAACAATGGGAAAAGTACTTATAATTGGAGCAGGCGGGGTTGGAACGGTGGTTGCGCATAAAACCGCTGCATTACCCGAAGTTTTTACTGATATTATGCTGGCCAGCCGTACCAAATCGAAATGCGATGCCATTGCCCGCAAAATTGGGGGTAACCGGATAAAAACCGCGCAGGTTGATGCCGACAATGTTCCCCAGCTTGTTGCTTTAATCCGCACTTTCAAGCCCGATCTGGTAATCAACGTAGCGTTACCCTATCAGGACCTTACCATAATGGACGCCTGCCTGGAAACCGAAACCAGTTACCTCGATACAGCCAATTATGAGCCGAGAGACGAAGCCAAATTTGAATACAAATGGCAGTGGGCCTATCAGGACAGGTATAAGAATGCCGGAATCACGGCTATTCTGGGTTGCGGTTTCGACCCCGGTGTAACCAGTGTTTTTACGGCTTATGCTGCCAAACATCATTTCGACGAAATTCACTACCTCGATATTGTTGACTGCAACGCCGGTGATCACGGAAAAGCTTTTGCCACCAACTTCAACCCCGAAATCAACATAAGGGAAGTTACCCAGAAAGGGAAATACTGGGAAAATGGTAAATGGGTGGAAACCGAACCGCACGAAATCCACAAACCCCTCAATTACCCGGGGATCGGCCCTAAAGAGTCGTACCTGATTTACCATGAAGAACTTGAATCGCTGGTTAAAAACTTTCCCACCCTGAAAAGGGCACGTTTCTGGATGACCTTTGGGCAGGAATACCTTACCCACCTGCGCGTAATTCAGAATATCGGAATGGCGGGCATTGAACCGATTATGTACGAAGGCAAGGAAATTGTACCTATCCAGTTCCTTAAAGCAGTGCTTCCGAATCCGGGCGACCTTGGTGAGAACTATAAGGGATGGACATCGATTGGCTGCCGTATAAAAGGGATAAAAGATGGTAAAGAAAAGACTTACTACATTTATAACAATTGCAGCCACGAAGTAGCTTATGCCGAAACCGGTACGCAGGCCGTAAGTTACACCACCGGTGTTCCTGCCATGATTGGCGCAATGATGTATCTGAAAGAATTATGGAAAAAGCCGGGTGTATTTAATGTGGAAGAATTCGATCCCGATCCGTTTATGGAAGCTCTGAATCAACATGGTCTGCCCTGGGTCGAATTGCACGATGTTGACCTGGAACTGGATTAAACGTTTGCACAGCCAGATTATAGTCACTTACTTATGCGGGTTGCAATTGGCAACCAATGCTTTAGCAGCTGGTAAGGCCTCGTCGAAACTTGAAAAAATGTTTTCTTTTCCGATATAATCGGACAGTCCGCTTTTTTCGAGTTCGGCCAGAACTTCGGGCCTTACCCCCGACAAAATCACCTTTTTGTGATGGTGTTTTAATTCGTGCAAAGTTTCCCTGAAATTGTGGATACCGGTAGCGTCAATAAAAGGAACATGACGCATCCGGATAATCATTACCTGGGTATGAACCGAAAAGTTCTTGAGCACTTCCTGATACTTTTTGGCAGCTGCAAAAAAGAAAGGGCCACTGATTTCATAAATCTCGATACAGGTAGGAATGTCGCTGTAATTATCAAGCATGTCCGATTCACGGTCAACCGGTATAATGGCACTTCCTTTCGACATACGCTGCATAAACAGAAATGCGGCAAGTACAACACCAATCTGAATGGCGACAGTGAGATCGACCAGAATGGTAAGAAAAAATGTGGTTAATAAAATTATTACATCGTACCGCGAGCCTTTCAGGATCGATACAAACGAGCGCCATTCGCTCATGTTATAGGCTACAACAATAAGAATCCCTGCCAGGCACGACATAGGAATGAGTTTTGCCCATTGTCCGAAGAAAAGCATAATAAGAAGCAGTGTCAAAGCATGCACCATGCCCGCAACCGGAGTGCGGCCCCCGTTTCTGACATTGGTAGCGGTACGTGCAATGGCACCCGTGGCAGGAATTCCTCCAAACAGGGGAGTTACAACATTGGCTACGCCCTGCGCAATCAGTTCGGTGTTCGACCGGTGGTTACCCCCGATCATTCCGTCGGCCACAACTGCAGAAAGTAGCGATTCGATGGCGCCGAGCAATGCAATGGTAAATGCCGGTTGGATATAATTTGTGAGGTTGCCCCAGTTAATTTCGGGCAAATCGAACGAAAATGTTCCGGGAATATCGCCAAACACAGTTTCGATGGTACTTACCGGCAACCTGAAAATTGCAACAGCAGCAGTAATCAGCACGATAGCAATGAAAGAACCAGGAATCTTTCCAATAAACCTTTTCGAAAAAAGTGTAATCAGTATGGTTACTGCAGTGATGATTACGGCCAGGTAATTTACACTCCCAATATTAGCAATATACGCTCCCCATTTATTAATGAATTCAGAGGGTACCGATTCGAGTTGCAGACCCAATGCATCCTTAATCTGTGTCGAAAATATGACGAGGGCAATTCCACTGGTAAAACCAACAATCAGCGGGTGGGGAATATACTTCAGAATAGAACCCAAACGCATCAAACCAAATCCGATCATAAAGAATCCGGCGAGGATTGTCGAAATCAACAGGCCGTCGAGGCCATACTCGGTTACTATACCCAGTACGATGACGATAAAAGCGCCGGTTGGTCCGCCAATCTGAACACGGCTGCCTCCCAAAGCCGAAATAATAAAACCCGCCACAACCGCTGTGATAAGCCCTTTTTCGGGCGATACACCCGATGCAACGGCAAAGGCAATTGCCAGGGGCAATGCAACAATACCAACAATTACACCGGCAAACAGGTCTTTCTGAAATTGTTTTCTGTCGTATCCGCTTTTTAAAACACTAATTAGTTTAGGATAAAACAATCGGTCCATAATTATAATATCGTCAGTATTTTATATTCATTTTCAGGTCGCCAAAAGTAGGGATAACACTCTGTCGTTATTCCCTCATAACTTAAAAACTATCGTATATTAACTCAATCTGATGTTGGGGTATGTTATATAACACTTTTGGTTTCATTCTTATTTCGATTCAGTCAGTTATTTTTGTGCCTTAAACCAAATTGAAAACTATGACTATTAACCGGAGAAATTTCATAAAAAACCTTACACTTGCAGGTAGTAGCCTTGTATTCATTCCGGCGTGCAAAACAAATATTTCGTTTTGGAGGGTGTTTACCGAAGAAGAGGCGCGCTTGCTGACTGCCATAACCGAACAGATTATCCCTGCCGATGAAGATCCGGGAGCTACCGATGCCGGAGTAGTAAATTTCATCGACAAACAACTAACCGGATTTTATTCTGATCTGGTTCAAACATACAGAGAAGGACTTGCGGCTTTTCAGGAATATTGCAAACAGACAGCAGGAAACTTTTTTGAAGAATTGGAATGGGATGTGCAGACTTCGTTGCTGAAGGATCTGGAAAGTAACCGGATTGACTCACCCTACTGGAAAGAAAACAGCGCCCCGCAGTTTTTCAATATGATCAGAAACCACACTATGCAGGGATTTTATGGATCGCCCCGACATGGTGGTAACAGGAATTATGTGAGTTACAAAATGATGCGCCTCGATTATCCGCATATAATCGGCCGTAACATATACACACCCCGGTCAGAAACCATTAATGTTTATCAATCATGAAAAATCGGCATGTAAACGCAATTGTAGTGGGCGCCGGAGCGGGTGGCGGGCCTGTTGCAAAAGAACTGGCTGTTAACGGGCTCACCGTTGTATTGTTTGAACGGGGTGGATGGCAGACTTTCGACGACCATGACGACGATGAGCTTTGCTCGCAACGTACAACTGTACTGGGAAATGCTTTTGGCCCAAATAAGGATAAACACTGGCGCGTATTTGTTGATCATCAAGGGAGGGAAAGAATTGTATATCCGCATGAATGGCCATACAACAACAATGCAGCATGCGTGGGATCAGGCACCTTAAGTTATGGGGCCATGGCCTGGCGGTTTATGCCTGAGGACTTCAAAATGAAATCGATATACGGCCACGTGGAAGGCTCTACCTTAGAAGACTGGCCCATATCTTACGAAGACCTTGAACCGTTTTACGAACAGGCCGAATGGGAAATCGGGGTGGCTGGAGCCGATCCGCAAAATCCTTTTGTTCCCGAAAGAAAGAAACCATTGCCAATGCCACCTTTTGCCTATAACCGTGCGGGGAATATCCTCTATGAGGCTGCAAAACGAAAAGGATGGCACCCGTTTCCTATACCAATGCTGAGAAATTCTGTACCTTATGGTGGCCGTCCTGCCTGCTATCGTATGCGGACATGTGTAGGCTTTGCCTGTCCGGTAAATGCCAAATGCGGCACCCACAATACCGTTATACCCGTTGCAATGGCCACCGGCAATTGCGAAGTAAGGACGCACTGCCAGGTTGCCGAAATAATGCTCGATGATAAAGGTCGCGCTACAGGTGTAAAATATTTTGATGGCAATAACAAGCCACAAGTTCAGACAGCCGATGTGGTGGTTGTAGCAGGTTCGGCTACTGAAACAGCGCGGTTGCTGCTGAATTCGAAATCGAAACTTTTCCCCGAAGGTGCTGGAAACAATTACGACTGGGTTGGCCGTAACCTGCAGGGACATGCCTATTCGGGCGCTTATGGCTTGTTCGACAAAGAAGTTTACGACGATGTTGGGCCTGGTGCATGTATTGCCATTTGTGAATTCAACCACCATGTAGATGGGCTCGTTGGTGGAGGTATGCTTGCCAATGAGTTTATCCCAATGCCTTACCTTTTCGCAGGGATAAGGCCTCCGGGTTCGGCAAGGTGGGGAAAGGAGCACAAGGAATATCAAAGAAATCAGTTTAAAAAGTTTTTAGCCGTGAAAGGCCCTTTCCAGGAAATTCCAAACTTTGAAGCCCGGGTTACGGTCGACCCGAAAGTGAAAGACTATTGGGGAATACCGGTTGCCAAACTCATGGGGACACGCCACCCTTACGACAGGAAAGGTTGCGAAAGGCTTTCGGCTAAAGCCGA
>CAZMDP010000153.1:0-5653 GCA_964565015.1 uncultured Prolixibacteraceae bacterium
ATGTAATAATTTGCCAGATCGGCCAACCCGGCAGGACAACCAAATTCGGTATGCCCTACCGACATATCGATGGCATTGTACTCAGCGGCAAGTTTCTTAATATCCCAGAAGAAACTTCCTTGTGTTTCCGGCAATTTAGTTTGCATAAATTATGATTGTAACCATAAAACCTGATTGAAGGATAATCCTTTTTGAAACAGGTAACACAAAAGTAAGAATTAATTTAAAATTGCAATCGTTTATTTCACATTTCAATTACTGAAAAACTTCTTTCAGGATGGCAGAAGATTTCGGCGAAATGGCTGGCCCAAAATGCAACTGGTAATATTCAAGTATCCTTGCAAGTAAGCTGTTCCGTTCGGCCCTCGAAATACTGAAGCTTTGCAAATCCTGAATATTCATATTGATCAGTTGGCTGAAACTGGCAGTAATACCCGGCGTCATATAAACGGGATGCGGTGGTTCGTTTACCACAATAGCCCCTTTTTTCATATCGAGCCACCCCTCTGCCTGCGACACCGTATCGGGAACTATTCCGAGGTACCAGGTAAGCCGGGCAAGAAACCATATATGAAAATCAGATTTGCCCCTTTCCATCATATCGAAATAGATTAATGAACTTTCGATAAAATCGAATAACGATGGGTTCTGCTCTTCTTCGATAATGGTTTTATAAAGCATTTCTGAAATAAGAATGGCCTGAGTCGCTTTCACTACGTCGAACGGAATTGAAGTAAAGGGCGATACAATCCTGATTTCTTTTATGCGCTGAATTTCGCGGCTTTTCTTTTGATATACCTCTGCTTCGACAATAAAAAGGGGTTGCAGCAAACCTGCCCTGTTTTTCGAACGGGATGTACGTGCAGCGTTGACGATATACGACTGACGTCCGAATTTTTCGGTAAATAAAGTAATGATCAGGCTATGTTCGCCATATTTTACGGTGTGAAGTACTATTCCCCGCGTTTTTTCGAGCATATCGATTTATGAAAATACCTTTTCTAACGGATAAACAAGAGTTTTGAGATATTCGTCTGTTCGCCTTTAGCGTCGGAAGCAAAAATAAAATAAACCCCTGTACTGACACGCCTGCCGTTCAGGTTCTTACCATCCCATATTACCTGACTGCCGAGCGACCGGGTCTTATGTACCAGGTTTCCGGCCACGTCGGTAATGCGGATATCGGTATCCTTCATAAGCCCTTTGATGGTAACCGGCCCATCGTAGGTTTCCCTTACGGGATTTGGATAGACCACAACCTGGTCGAAATTGTTTTCCCCCTGCGGGGCATCGCCCTGGTACGAAATCAGGCCAAGATCGGTTCCAATAAAAAGCTCGCCCGATTGGGGATGCATGGCCAAAGTGGTTATATTATCTGAAAGCAGCGGACTGTTGGCGGTGGTAAAATGCACGATCTCCTTATCTCCCCTGGCCGAAACCAGGTACAACCCCGAACTTTTGGTCCCAAGCCATTTACGGTTGGCCCCATCGACAGCAATGGCCGTAATGGTTTCGGTTTCGAGCAACGGATGGTAAATTCCGTCATTCAGTTCGAGGCTTGGCTGATAGGCATAAAATGTGCCTTCCTGCCATACCCGATTCGGGCTTGCAAAAACAGCCACTCCTTTCGAGGTTCCAATCCAGATATCGCCGTTTAAATCTTCTGCAATCGAATATACGTCGTTCATACGGTTGATAATTTCCTGCTGGCCGTTGTTGAAATACGAGGTTACGGGGAGGTATTTCTTGCGGGTAACGTCCTTGTTGACCACATAAACATCGCGGCCACGGGGCAGAACTATCCATTTGTCGTTGTTGCGGGTAACAATAACCTGGCCAATGGTAAACTGAAGGCCAGCCACTTCGGGCAATTCGTATGATTTCCATTCGCCGGCCGGCGACAATGAATGTAACCCTTTCGACGATTGTGCATTGGTTATCCAAAGCAGGTTATCCCTGTCGAACGCCATACCTCCAATACGCGTATAAGGTTCTTCGGGCTGCTGCGGAATAGCGGTTTCAAGCGGACTGTTCAGGTTATTATACCGCTTGATAAATTGTCCGTTTTTGAACTCGAGGACCCCTCCGCCCCAGCTTGCAGCAAAAACATGGCCCGGATCCTTCGGGTTAACCACAACCTGAACGATATCGAAAAAGCCGGTCATCTGAGGATACTCATTCTGCGAAAAGTAATTCCATTGCCCTGAACTATACTGCTGAAAAACAGGGCGATTAAACTGATTGTTCCACGGATCGGTCCTTCCACCGGCAGCAACCCATAAAGCGTTTTCGTGTATGGTTAAGGAGAAAATAGAATTGTTCATGGGCCCCGAGGGTATATTTTGCTCAAATTTTTGTCCCGAAAGCGATACCAAACCATGATTGTAATCGGCAATCCAGATTTTTCCGTTGCTGCTTATGGTGGCCGAACGGGTATTAAGGGTGGTTACTCTTTGGTTATTGAGGTTATAATCAATTATATGACCGATCAGGTTCAACGATTGATCAAAAATATGTACTTCGGCCTTGCCGGTGATTATCAGGTAATTATTCATGACCTGCATATCGTTTACAAAGTTGACCTGAGTAAGTACCCTTTCCCATACGCCGTTGCGGAGGGCAAAAATTTCATCTCCATCCCATGCGTCGCGGGTGTACGAAGCAAGTATCCGGCCGCCAAAAACCGCCATGTGGCTGAATTTTGAATTGCTGCGCGGTATGGTTGTGTCTTTTATCCAGTTTCTATAGTCGAGCAGGTTTGGGCTGTTCAGATTGGCAGCATAAATACCCTCAGCCGTGGCAGCATAAAGTTTTTGTCCATCGGTTCCGGTATCAAACACCTCGATGGCAGTTCCACCCTCGCCGATGATATAAGTTCCTTTTATTTCGCGCCTGTCGAGATTAACGGCAACTACCCCAAACCCACACGCGAGGAAAGCTTCGTTGCCGTAGAACATTACATTATTGATGGTTTTGTTGCCGGTCATCTGCTTTCTGAAAATATCGCCAAGGTTCACGACTTCTTTCTTGAAAACAAGATCGATGTTGCTGTTTTTATAAGCCACCAGAAGCATTTCTTTCTCTTTGTGGTAGGCCAGCGTTTTTAATCCGGCATCGGAAAGGCCGTCGCGCCTGGTTATCTTCACCAGGCTGTTATCCTGAAGGTCATGATAATATAGCCCCCCTTCGGTTGCACAAAAGATTTTATTGTCGCCTTCAACTACTTTAAATGCATTGGAAAAGGAGAGATAGTCCTGCCATTCTCCGGGTTTTCGCTGGGCATAACCGGCAAAATCAGCAATCAGCAGAAAGATTATCAGTAAAAATCGGTTCATCGTCAAATTTCTATTGTGGTTCTTTTGCTAACCCGTTGAGGTACTCCACCAGTTTTTTAAAGGCCCTGGCCCTGTGACTGATTTTATTCTTTTCGGCAAGAGGCATTTCGGCAAACGAAAAATTGCTTTCATCGGGTTTGAATATCGGATCATAACCAAAACCGCCTTCGCCCCTTTTTTCAAAAAGAATCGAACCCTCGACTATCCCTTCAAACCGGGTTTCAACCCCATCGAGAATAAGTGAAATAACAGTTCTGAAACGTGCTTTCCGGTTATTTATTTTGCTGAGTTTCTGTAGGACTTTGTTCATGTTGGCCTCGGCGTTACGTTCGGGTCCGGCATACATTGCCGAAATAACACCGGGTTCGCCGCCGAGCGCTTCAATTTCGAGTCCTGTATCGTCGGCAAAACAATTGTGTCCATAATGGTGGTACAAATACCAGGCTTTTTGCGATGCATTTCCTTCAAGTGTATCGGTCTCTTCGGGCAGTTCTTCGGTACAACCTATATCCGTAAGGCTTAAAAGCCTGATCTCACCGTTCAGCATATTGCTGATCTCGTTGATTTTATGTTGATTATTTGTGGCAAATACCAGATTCATGTTGTATTATTTTAAGCGACAAAAATAACCTAACATGTTGTGATATGGATAAGAAAGCCGGATAAATATTGAGAAATGTCGGAATTTGAAACGATCCACGTTTTTCGAAAAAGCGTATTACTCACAGGTACAATGATTGATGCATTCGACAACCTGCATCAGAATATTGCTCTTCAGATAATAATACGTATTTTTTCCTTCGCGCTTCGAACAGAGTACACCTTTGTTTTTCAATATCCCAAGATGATGGGAAGTGGTTGACTGCTCTATACCGAGGACTTCGTGAATTTCGGTAACGGTAAGTTTTTTATCTCCGTCGAGCAGTTTTAAAATGGCAATACGCATTGGATGCGCCATAGCTTTTAACATTTCAGCTACCTGCTCCAGTCGTTGCGTATCCAATTCTTTGATTTCTGCCATTTTGATGTATGTTAAAATGCAAATATATAACTATTTAAAATGTTACCCGGAATACAATCAAAAAATATTGTCAACGAACAATATACAGCAAACTGTGTAACCGGAAACAATACTGTAGGTCAACCGGAATCAGGATTTACCCTGTTCAATGGATTCCATACGTTCCTTAACGTTTTCTTCTGATTGGGCCGGAAACATATATTTCAGCAGATAAAACCCCATTAAACCCGAAACTATTGAACCGGCAAAAATTCCGATTTTCGACTGATCGAGCAATGAAGGAGCCGAAAATGCCAGGTTGGTCACAAAAATTGACATTGTAAAGCCAAGGCCGCCCAGAACAGCCACCCCGAATAGATGCCTCCATCTGATCTCTTTTGGGAGTTCGGCAAAACCAAGTTTCACCCCAAGCCATGCAAAAGCAGTTATACCGAACGATTTTCCTATAAAAAGGCCTAAGGCAACAGCTATGGTAACGGTTGAAAATATAGTGGTCCCGCCATTGAATGTTACGCCTGCGTTTGCCAGAGCAAAAAGAGGCATAATCAGGTAGTTAACTGTATTATGCAAGTCGTGTTCGAGCCTTTGAACCGGACTTTGTACCCGCTTGAGCTGCCGGCGCAAAACCCTCAAATATTCGAGGTGATGGTGGTGTAAAGTATCGCTGCGGGTATCTTCTTCATCAATCTCAATTTCGGTGATTTTTTTATGCAGAACCCTGAAATCGAGCTCCCTTTTTATGGGCGTCAGAAAAGCAAGTAGCACTCCGGCAATGGTTGCATGTACCCCCGATTGATAGAAACAATACCATACCACAATACCAACAATATGAACAACCGGTATTTTTCTGAATTTCAACACATTCAACACCCAAAGCAAAGCTAGTAACCCTAATCCTGTAAACAGATAAACCAGGTTCAGTTCGGATGTGTAAAAGACAGCTATCACTATAATGGCGCCTAAATCATCAACAATGGCCAGCGCAACCAGAAAAACCTTTAAGGCCAAAGGAACCCTTTTCCCCAGTAAACTTATAATTCCGAGTGAGAAAGCAATATCGGTTGCCATTGGGATTCCCCAGCCACGGGCAGCTTCGGGGGTGCCAAATCCGGAATTTATGGCTGTAAAAATCAATGCCGGAAGCAACATTCCGCCCAGTGCTCCTAATGCAGGCAAGGTGGCTTTCTTTCTTGAACTTAACTCTCCAGCTTTAATTTCACGTTTAATCTCAAGACCGACCATGTAAAAAAAGATCGCCATCAATCCATCGTTAATCCAGTGCAGCAAATGCATCTCG
>CAZMDP010000154.1:0-5627 GCA_964565015.1 uncultured Prolixibacteraceae bacterium
CCAAAGCACCTGTTTTCGGGATATATTCCGAAGCTACCCCAATCATGGTTGGCCAGAAGTAACAAACACCTATTGCAAAAACTGCAGCAGCAAGTAAAGTCATGGCAGGGCCTTTGGAGATACTGAGCAATAACAAGCCAGCGGTAGAGATAATTGCCGAACCGAGCAACACCCCGGGAGAATTAAGACGGTGAATGAGCCCACCTGCAAAGTAGCGGCCAACAGCCATAATTCCGGTAACTACTACAAGAATGATCATGGGATTAATGCCATTCTCCATCAGCAGTGCATTAATCCATTGTGTGGTTCCAAGTTCGGTCGATGCCGTCAACAGCATACAGAAAAGAACAAACGGGAACAAAAGGTGTATTTTATTAATGACTTTACTTTCGATAATTACCAACAAAATGATTATGCCTACAACTATAAATGGCAATACACTATCGAAACTGATGCTTAAAGAAGGTACAGAGGCCACCAGAATCATAAGAAGTACCATAGCTGTGATAGTAAATGGAGCTCCAACATTTTTCATCATATCTTTATAAGAAACACCGCTGGTTACTCTCTCTGTTTCGGGTATATTCTGCGCGAGGAACATAAATCCGTAAATGGCCAGAGGAATAAAGAGAAGACTGACCAAAATAACCCAGTGAAGTCCTAAAACATCCATCACCAACCAGGCAAGAATACCGCCAATTACAATTCCACCCGGGAACCAGACATGGAAGCGGTTTAGCATTTTGGTCTTTTTATCGGGGTAAAGGGTGGCAACCAAAGGATTACATGCAGCTTCGACACTTCCGTTGCCCAAACCGATAAACACGTTGGCAATAAACAGGGAAACCATGTCGCGCGAGAGCAAAAGCAGAACTATTCCTACCAGGTGCATCCCAAAAGCCATCCATACTACCGTGCGGGTTTTCACAATATCGATAAAAAACCCACCGGCAAACATGGCTATGGCAAATCCCCAGAAAGCTGGTCCGAATGCATACCCGATCTGCTCACGTGTTAGCCCGTAATCGTCGTGAAAGACGCCTTCGATTTTTGCCCTTATGGCAAAAGTGATGGCGGTTACCAGTAAAGCAAGACAACTCGCAATAAAAAGTCTCGATTGATTTACATTTTTCATAGTCTGTTTTTAATTTTTGGATTTAATAATATTTATAGTTTCTGCGTTGCAAGATATTTTATGGCCTGTCTGATCAACATTCGGTATTCAGACGATTCATAGGCATGTTTATCATGACCGGGTTGTATATAAATTATCTTCGACTGGTTGTATTTGTTTTCCCATGCTATAACAGGAGTACTTTCGGGATGATTGGTCTTAAGCAGAGGTTTGACCTGCTGCCCGACCCGGTAATTCCCATACACTTCATCAAATATCCTGAAATTTTGCATTCCCGAGGTTACCGGATGCGATGGGTCAATTATTTCAACATCGATCCATTCATCGTGCCTGTAGGTCGATAATTCTGATTTTGGCCGCGTATCGTTTTTCAAGGTTTGAATATACCTCCCACCTATAATTTTTTCGAATTCGGGCCATGCCTGATAGGAAACAAGGGAATGATGAAGGAACAACATCGGCACACCAGATCGGGTAAGCCTCAAATAGGCCGCTTTTTCATCATCAGAGATTGGTTCCCACATGTCGTAGAATACAATAACATCATACATGCTGCTATCCATATCTAAAAACGAGCGGTTAGCTTCTGGCTGCAGGAGAAAGTCGTAACCAATTTCTTCAAATTCTTCAAATATATTCAGAAAAGCGACTGTATCGAAGCTATGGCCCCCAGCTACAACGAGAACAGTGTAATTTTCGGCAGGGAGCGTCCTGATCGTAGAAAAAAATAAAAGTAACAGCCAAAACAATTTCATGATTTTGAAGTTTGATGTTTTAGAACTTTAATTTCATCATCAGCCGCTGATCCCAATAAGATCAGGCTTTAAAGATATAGAATCCTTTTAAATTTCAGCATTTGGAGAAACAAAAAAAGTAATTGGCTGCAATGCTTACAATAAACGACTAAAAAATACGTAATTTTGAAACCATAAAATGTTCAAAAAAAACAGACAGATGAATCGAAGATTTTATTTACTCATAGTGGCATTTGCACTGCCGTTTTTCATTTTCGTTTCCTGCGATTTAAAGGATGACGATGGACAAGTTCCGGTTACAACCAATACTTATCTTGTTAATTATACACAGGTTAATTCAGCCCCGTTGAATCTTATTAAAATCGCATTCGAACAAATCGAAAAAGAATCGCCAGTTCCTATAAGTTTATCGGCAAAAGCCAAATATGGGGTCTGGGTATATAAAATGAGTTATAAAACCACTTTTAAAAACAAGGAAGTAGTTGCTTCAGGAGTAGTTTGTGTTCCAATGACCGATTCATCGGAGCAATTTCCGATTCTGAGTTTTCAGAATGGAACAAATACCCTTAACTCAAAAGCTCCTTCGAACAACATAAACGATGAATATTTTATCCTTATACAATCGATTGCCTCATTAGGATATATTGTAGTGATACCCGATTATCTGGGTTTCGGGACTTCGTCGAACATGTTTCATCCCTATTTGGATAAGGAATCTACCGTTAAGAGCATCATCGATATGTATGGGGCGGTAAAAGAGATGTGTTCATCCAAATATCTCGATATAAATATGAGTAAGGACCTATATCTTATGGGGTATTCGCAGGGGGCATGGGCATCGATGGCACTCACACACGAAATTGAAACCAAATATGCCAATAACTTCAACTTAAAGGGTACTGCTGCAGGAGGTGGTGTTTACGACCTTACAACGCTTATTGACTATATAATGGGACAAAACACCTATCCCATGCCGGTTTATCTGGGGTATATATTTCACTCCTATATTCAAAAGGGTTCTGTATCGTTTACATATCAGGATGTATTTAATGCACCATTTGCAGCATCAATTCCGGGGCTTTATAACGGGCAAAGGGATGGAGCATTTATTAATAGTCAACTTTCAACTGACATAAAAACATTGTTTGCCAACGAATTCAGAACAAACTATAAAACAGCGGAAAAGTATGCTTCATTAAGGGCCGCATTAAAAGCCAACAGCGTTGAGCCATGGAAAACCAATGTAAGAATTTTTATGCGGCATGGCGCTGCAGACACTTATGTCCCTCCGTTTCAATCGTTGAATATGTATGAAGGATTTGTTGCCAGGAATGTGGCCGAAGGGCTTATAAATTACGGAACCATACCAATGCAAAACCACAACGATGCGGTTTTTCCGTTTGGAATATTTGCCTTGAACTGGTTATTGAGCCTGAACTGATATTTTTTCGGAGAGCTTCGATATTTTATTGATCCGATAAGGTTTTTTGCCCTGTCCCTCATAATATGTCCTCATCAGCATTTCGGCAAGTATGCCAATGGTGATAAATTGCAATCCACCCAAAACAAGAAGAATTCCGAGCAGCAATAGGGGTTTTCCCCAAATATCGTGACCTGAAATCTTGATAATGAGCAAATAAATATTAATAACCATGCCTGCCCCGAAAGTTATTATCCCAAGCTGGCCAAAGAAGTGCATTGGCCGTTGCATGTATTTTTTAAAAAACAGCATCAATAATAAATCGCTGATTACTCTGCTTGTTCGGCCTAAATTATATTTTGAGCGTCCGAATTTTCGAGGACGGTGATTTACATTTATCTGTGTAAATCTGGTGAATCCTTCGAGGGCAAGCAATACAGGAATAAAGCGGTGCAATTCGCGATAAATATTTATACGTTTAATGGCCTCACTGGTAAATATTTTTAATGTACAACCCAAATCTTTCATTTTCGTGCCGGTAGATTGCCTGATAATATAATTGGCAATTTTCGAAGGCAGTTTCCTGAAAAAAACACCATCGCGACGATTCTCCCTGACACCGGCAACCATATCCCATTTTTCATGCTCAATTTTATTGAGGAGGGCCGGAATATCGCCCGGATCGTTTTGCAAGTCACCATCAATCAATACAATAAACTCGCCCATTGCCTGATCGATACCTGCCTGAAGTGCCGAACTTTGTCCATAGTTGCGTTTAAGTTCGACTATTCTGAAACGCTCATCTTCTATTCGCCATATCTCATCGCGGGTATTATCTGTTGATCCATCGTCAACAAATATTACTTCGTAATTAAAATCCCCCAATGCATAAATAATTTCATCGGACAAAGGCCGAATGTTTTCCTGTTCGTTGTAAACACAAACAATTACCGACAATTTTATAGTTTCTCCCATAACAACTTCCCGTAAAGTAACTTTTGGGCAGATACTCATACTATCACGACCAAAGTTTTATATTTGCATGTAGAATTAGAAATTCAGTAAAAATGAATTAATACTTACATACAGCAAAGGTATAAAATCGTTTTGCCAAATTGCCTGATGCATTCCAAATATGAATATTACTTTGATTTATGATCGAAAAGATAGCAAATATCAGACATGTAAAAGTTATATTATTCATTATCAGCTTTGTCCTTTTCTCTGGAAATAATCACGAGGTAAGCATATATATACTCGATGAAGCAAAAAATGCTTCGTGTGCCCGCGAGATGATGGAAACCGGAAGATATGATTATCCAACTTTCAATTATGAACTCAGGACCGATAAACCTCCGCTCCACTATTTTTTCATGATAGCATCGTATAAACTGTTTGGCGTTAATCCCTGGGCTGCCCGTTTTTTTTCGGCGATTTTCGGAGCTTTAACAGTGCTTCTGGTTTTTCATTATGGATCTAAATTTTCTGATAAATCGTCAGCACTGTGGAGCGCTATTGTTTTACTTGCTTCGGTACATTTTCAACTACAGCATCATCTTGCTGTTCCCGATCCTTATCTGATCTTTTTTGTAACGTGGTCGGTACTTCTGTTTTATTCATTTATTGTTACAAAAAAATCAAAGTATATATATCTCATGTATTCGGCTATTGCTCTCGGTTTTTTATCAAAAGGGCCTGTATCCATTGTTATTCCGGGATTGATTTTTATAATTTTCCTTCTCATTACAAAACGGTTTAACCTTGCAACAATAAAATCGCTTAACCCAATTGCAGGATTATCAATAATGTTGGTTATTGCTGCACCCTGGTTTCTGGCCGTGCATTTTCGCACTGAAGGCGAATGGACAAGGCAATTTTTTCTGTTGCATAACCTGAACCGATACACCAACGAATTTGAAGGGCATGGGGGTACTTTTCTGATTACCATAATTTATACCCTGATTGGAATGCTACCTTTTTCAATTTATATATACCTGGCAATAAAGCATTTTTTAATCAACAGGAAAGATGAATGGTTATTACTATCGTTTATTGCAGCGGTAACTGTGGTGGTATTTTTCTGCTTCTCGCAAACACGGTTACCCAATTACACTGTTCTTGCCTATCCTTATATTTCCGTACTTATAGGACGTTACCTTTACTATCAGAAAACGGCACATCCTCAAGAGTTAAAATTATTACTTTTATTCCTCATCGTTATAATACTTGCATATCCGGCGGCTATCATAGCTATGGGTTACGACCCCATACTGAAACCTTTGCGCTACCTTTTGTTATGGGTTTTGGTCCTTCCTGC
>CAZMDP010000155.1:0-5627 GCA_964565015.1 uncultured Prolixibacteraceae bacterium
CAGGAATTGCGGCCAGCGCAAAACTTGCCAGTTTTTCATGGTCGTCCGATCAGCAAAAGATTGCCTTTACCCATACCGAAGCTGATGGTCTGGAACTTTGGGTACTCGACCTAAATACAGAAAGGGCAAAAAAGCTAACAGGGCCCATTTTGAACGGGAACCTTGGACGTTCGTTTACATGGCTTGCCAACAGCAGCGAAATTATTATCAAAACATTACCGTTTGATAAACAGCCACTTATCGATAAAACCACCAGTCTGCCCACAGGACCAAAAGTATCGGTTACCACCGGCACCGAGGCACAGAACCGTACATATGCCGACCTGCTTCAGGATAAAGCCGATGAGTATAACTTCACCCAACTTGCACGTTCAGTTTTGCAGAAAGTTAACCTCAACGGAGAAATTACCGATTGGCTCGAACCGGCAATCTACGGAAATATAAATGTTTCGCCCGATGGGAATTATGTTTTGGTAAGCACCATTCATGAGCCATATTCATATATGGTACCATACAACAGGTTTCCTTCGAAAACGTCTGTTTACAGCAAAGAGGCAAAATTGGTAAAAGTAATTACCGAGAACCCACTTCTTGAAGACTTGCCTAAAGGTATGAATTCGACTATGAAAGGCCCCCGGAACATTACATGGAGAAGCGACAAACCGGCAACCCTTACCTATGTAGTTGCACTCGACGAAGGCGACCAGGCTAATGTTGTAGAATACCGCGATGAACTTTTTGAACTATCGGCACCTTTTACTGGTCGGCCCCGAAGCCTTATAAAAACACTTAACCGATTTTCGGGAGTAACATGGGGAAACGAAAACATTGCCATTGCTTACGATCGCTGGTGGAACAACCGCAATACCAAAACTTATCTTTTTAATCCTTCGGATGCCGGTCAAAAACCTGAAATTATCAGCGACAGAAACTATCAGGATAATTACAATGATCCGGGAAATTTTATGACTACCCGCAATCAATGGGGAGAAAATGTACTTGAAATTGACGGAAACTTTCTTTTCCTGAGCGGACCTGGACATAGCGACGAAGGCCCAAGACCCTTTATCGACCGTTTTAATCTGAAAACAAAGAAAACCGAAAGATTGTGGCAGGCCGATGGAACTTCGACTTTTGAACAAGTGGTTTTTGCCCCCGATCTGAAGCGCGGGATTATAATTACAAGTGTTCAATCACCAACCGAATTTCCAAATTATTTTATCCGTAACATCATCAAACGGATTGCCCCGCAACAGATTACATTTTTCGGGAATCCATACAAGCAACTGGAAAATGTTTATAAAGAACTGATTACCTACAAGCGCGAAGATGGGGTTGACCTGTCGGCAGTCCTTTACCTGCCACCAGGTTACGACCGTTCAAAAAAAGAAAAGCTTCCCATGCTCATGTGGGCATATCCCCGTGAGTTTAAAGATGCGGCAAGTGCCGGCCAGGTGACCACCTCACCACATCAGTTTACCACCATTAATTATGGCTCGCCGATTTTCTGGGTAATGCGTGGTTACGCCATCCTCGACAATGCGGCCTTCCCGATTATTGGAGAAGGCGATAAAGAACCCAACGATACATTTATTGAACAATTGGTGGCAAATGCCAAAGCGGCTATCGATGCCGTTGACGCAATGGGATATATCGACCGTAGCAGAGTTGCAGTTGGTGGACATTCGTATGGAGCTTTTATGACCGCAAACCTGCTGTCGCACTCCGATCTTTTTGCTGCCGGAATTGCCCGGAGCGGTGCCTACAACCGTACCCTAACCCCGTTTGGATTTCAATCTGAAGAGCGCAATTACTGGGAAGCGCCCGATGTGTATAACGCCATGTCGCCTTTTATGAATGCACACAGGAATAAAACACCTACACTGCTCATTCATGGCGAAGCCGATAATAATTCCGGAACTTTCCCTATGCAAAGTGAGCGCTATTTCAACGCATTAAAAGGTCTGGGCGGCACTGCAAGGTTGGTAATACTTCCGCACGAAAGCCATGGTTATACTGCACGCGAATCGATTATGCACATGCTCTGGGAAACCGATCAGTGGCTCGAAAAATACGTCAAGCATAAGAAATAATCACATTCTCATTATAACCGGACTGCGTTTGATTTATATTTGCCCCATGAGGATATTGATACATCGATGAAAAAATTTCCCCGTGCAAGGTTTTTTCTGATCAATTTAGGAAGGGGTTTGATCTGGTTTTCGCTTATTGTAGCGGCTTACCTTCTTTTTATTAAACTTGGGTATAATAAGAATCCCGAAGTCTGGCTCGAAAGGCTATATTCGGAACCGCATTGGATATATCTGATCTACTTTGCTTCCGAATTTTTTTTCGGAATTATACCACCCGAATTTTTTATGCTCTGGGCGTTGCACAAAGCCGGAACAGCTCAATATTTTTTGCATGTAGCATTTTTTGCATTAGTGTCGTATGCAGCAGGATATGCAATGTTCCTAATAGGCAGGTTTCTCAATCGCAGGCTTTACTTCAGGTTCCTTCAGCGCAAATTTTTCAGTAAACTTTTCCCTCAGGTACGCAAATATGGCATCTTCCTGATAGTAGTTGCTGCCGCAACCCCTTTGCCATATTCTGCTATAAGCCTTGTTGTGGGGTCTTCGGGGTATCCGATGCGCAATTACCTTCTTGCTGCACTATCGAGAATATTGAGGTTTGCTGTTTATGGCTATATAATTTACCAATCGCATAACCTTTAAAGATAGCGGTCGAAATATTGGTAAACTTCCTGATAACTTTTGGCTTCCATTATATCGGCCCGCATTTGTGCAGCACCCGCAAAACTATTCAGATAATTCTTGTAAAACCGTTTCAGGATATTAAAATTCTTTCTCCCCTGCCAGGTTTTTTCAAATAAACGGGTATGAAACAGAAGTTTATCAATTCGCTGCTGCATGGAAATTTCATTTTTTTCCGGATCGAAAAACCAGGGATTATGAAATATTCCCCGCCCAACCATAATTCCGTCAACACCAGTAGTTTGGGCTCTTTCAAGCCCTTGCGCATACGACATAATGTCCCCGTTTCCATGCAATGGTATTTCAGAATTAATCGAATCTTTTAGTTTAACTGCCAGGGCTATCTGTTCCCAGTCGGCCTCGCCTTCCGATTGCATTTTTTGTGTCCGCCCATGCAAAATAATCGCCGATGGTTTCTGATCCAGCAGAAAAGGTATCCATCGCTCGGTTTCATGCCGCGAGATTCCTGTACGCGTTTTTACACTTACTGGCAGGTGTGTTGCCGATTTAACCGCATCAATAATTTCCGCTGCCCTGTCAGGCTGACCGATAAGTGCGCTGCACGCCCCAATTTTTACCACTTTTTTTACCGGGCAACCCATATTTATATCAATTCCATCAAAATTGTATTCATCAGTTATCCAACGGGTCACTTTATGGTAAATTTCGGGGTTAAGTCCCCATATCTGCGCAACCAGTTTAATATTCAGCTCTTTTAAAAGGTTACGTTCCGAATCATTAACCACCAACCGCTCGGATACCCGTTTTCGGCCTACCGGGTGGTTCAACCCTTCGACAGATGAAAATTCTGTCATAACCACATTTAGCTTATTGGGGGCACACATGGTCATAACCACCTCCCGAAAAACAGTATCGGTAACATCTTCCATAGGGGCCAGCGAAAATACCGGTAAGGATTCCTTTTCCCAGAAATTTATCATCAATAAATTATTCTTTTACTAACAAAAAACCGCAAAACCCGATTTAAGTTCTGCGGCTTTAAATGTATTGTTTTTCGGTGTATTATTCAAGAAACAGTTCAATTACCGGAATCTCCACATTGGGTTTAACCACCGGAAGCCTAAGGTTTAGGTCGTTTTCGGTGGCTATACTCCCCTGCATGTGGTGGCCATAAGGTGCAGTTATCAGTATTTCGGATGCATCGTGCAGAAATTGTGCATATTTTACCTTTCCTTTCATTCCGGGCAAACGGTAGTTGGTAATCGGGTAATCGAGCAGGTGGATGTATAGCCTTTTAGTTTCCGGATTATAAGTCAGCAGGCTATGTTCGGGCGCCTCAAATTCTGCCGGAGCCTGCGTACAATTGTAAATCGACCGGCTGTTGTATTTCATCCATTCCCCCATATTTTTCAAGGCTTCGGTTGCCCTGTAATCAAAAGTTCCGCGACCCGTGGGCCCAACGTTCAACAACAGGTTACCCCCTTTACTGACACTTTCGATCAGTAGTACCAGCAATTGTTTGTTGTCTTTCCAGGTATGTTCGTCGCGGTAATAGCCCCACGAACCTGAGAATGTCTGACATGTTTCCCACGGAATCTTTTTACCGTCGATTTCGGGCCAGCTTTGCACTTTAAACTGCTCGGGCGTGGTAAAATCCCATCCTCCGGGTACATCTTTCAGGTCGAGGCGATCGTTCACAATAATACCGGGTTGAAGCTGCCTGACCATTTTCAGCAATTCCACCGATCCCCAGTCGTCGCGCCCTTTCCCTGTCTCGCCCGGATATGAAAAATCGAGCCAAAGAATATCAATCTTTCCATATTTGGTCAAAATCTCGCGAACCTGATCTTTCAGGTATTGCCTGTATATGGCCATATCTTTGCCTTTATTAAGCTTTGCGTACTCCTCTTTGTTGTTTACCCGCTGCGGATGTACCTGATCGATGGTAAAATGCGGGTGGTGCCAGTCGATTAGCGAGTAATAAAAACAAACGCGTAACCATTCGGCCCTGAATGCATCCACAAATTTTTTTAAAAGGTCTTTACAATAAGGGGTATTCCTGGCATGATAATCGGTAAATTTCGACTCGAACAAACAAAAGCCATCATGATGCTTCGAGGTAATTACTGCGTATTTCATCCCGGCTTCTTTTGCAGTGCGTGCCCATTCGCGCGGATTGTACAAATCAGGGTTAAAATTGTCGAAATACTTCTGATATTGTTCGGTTGTCAGCCTTTCCTGGTTTTTTACCCATTCGTGCCGGGCAGGCAGGGCATAAATACCCCAATGGATAAACATGCCAAACCGGGCATCGGTCCACCATTTCAGACGTTGTGTTTTCTGTGCCTCGGTTTCATCCCATATTTTGGGCTGGGCACAAAGCGTATTTCCGCATATTAGCAAAATCATCGAGATAAGAATAAGTTTCTTCATATTTATTGGTTTTAAAATATTTAATCGCTTACAAGTCATAAATTTAAGATATTTTTCGGGTATGTGTAACCTGTTCTATCATGAATCTTGTTATGATTTAGTAATCCGGTGAACCAATGTTTATATGGTAAAAAAAAGCAAAAGGTTAAAGCTGTTATATTTACTTGACTTGTGCGTTTGTATTTCAATCGAAGTTGCGGGACATGGTGGGGCGGTTAATTATCTACCATAATGCCGGCGTTATACGCCTTTTTTCTGAATAACTGAGAACTCTGAACCGTTTGAACGTTTGCTTTTCAAACGAGGTTGCGGGGGTAGGTGGTTTGAGGGTTTTCTATAAACATGCCACTCCTCCGGAGTTGCAGTTCGGGTACAACATAGTTAAGGAGTTTCCTGATTTAAAGAAACATGCCACTCCTCCGGAGTTGCATTTTTGGTGCAACTTTTAACCCGAAACCT
>CAZMDP010000156.1:0-5601 GCA_964565015.1 uncultured Prolixibacteraceae bacterium
TTACCACACCCGACTAATATAACGTTTTGCCCGGAAATATCTTCGTGGCAAAGGTCGAAGGATTATTTGATCCCTCGATAATATCCATACCGATGGACAAGAAAATCAGGATGGCCATCGACCTTGAAAAAGCTGCAATGAGTGTTCAGGGCATCAGTCTCAGTTCGGGAGCAGCGTTCAGGGAGGGCGACGGCGAGGTGTTTATCGCCAATTCAAACGGATTGACGGGCAGCTACAAATCATCTTTCTGCTCGTTCAGTGTGGGGGTGGTGGCCGAAAAAAGCGATCAGAAAAATACAGGATGGGAGTCATGTTCCCGAAGATTTTTTGATGACCTGCAGCCTGTTGAGGAGATTGCTTCAAAGGCAGCCCGAAAGGCGCTCGAACTCATTGACCCGATAATGATCCCGACCCAGCGGGCTGCGGTTATATTCGACTCAAACGTTGCTTTTTCGCTGCTTGGAGGGATTATATCGGCCATCAACGGCGACAGGGTTCTGCAGGGTGCCAGTTTTCTGATGAACTCGCTCGACCAGGCGTTTGCATCACCGCTGCTTACCATTATCGACGATGGCCTAATGCCTAAAGGAACGGGCAGTGCACCTTTCGATGGCGAAGGCGTTGCCACCCAAAAACGGGTACTTGTCGATAAGGGTATCCTGAAAGGATTTCTGCACAACAGCTACACTGCAAAACGGGCTGGCGTTGCCAGTACCGGGAATGCTTCGCGGCGGGGATTTACCAGTTTGCCGGGAATTGGCACCCACAACCTGTATGTGGAAGCAGGACAATATACTCCTGAGGAAATCATCAGGGTAACACGCCGGGGATTGCTGGTGAAGGAGGTTACAGGCTATGGGATTAACCCGGTAAACGGCAACTTCAGTGGAGGTGCCAGCGGACTGTGGATCGAGAACGGCGAAATCAAACATCCGGTGAAAGGGGTAACCATTGCCGGTAGCGCG
This sequence comes from uncultured Prolixibacteraceae bacterium, assembly GCA_964565015.1. Lineage (GTDB taxonomy): Bacteria > Bacteroidota > Bacteroidia > Bacteroidales > Prolixibacteraceae > UBA1413. The sequence continues at coordinate 966 of CAZMDP010000156.1, forward strand.
GCCGAGGTTCTGGGAGCCATCGATATGATGGCCAACGATCTCGACCTTAACCGGAGTACGGCATCGCCCACTTTCAGGGTTGCCGAAATGCAGATCGGCGGAAAATAGAATGATACCCAGAATTTCTAATAATTCTGATCATTTTTTGATTATGGGAATTCGATAAAAACAGACAGCCCATCAGGGAAGGTGATTCGCATTTTATTGGGCTAACGGGGTATCTTCTGTGAACCAATCTTCCATCGGTTTTGCTGCAGGGATGTTCCTGCTTATAGTTGGAACACCTGCTGATGCTGTTAACATCTGAAAATTTTCGGTGGTGAGGAGGTGATTTTTTCATATCTTGTGGCTCGAATCTGATATTTTGCAGATCAATTTACCTGACAAAATGAAACGAATATGAAAGTGAGATTTACTCAATTCTGGTTTTTCCTGATGGCCTTCATTCCTTTAACATTAACGGCACAAGAAAATATTTCCAGGGCACTTACTGAAATTGTCCGCGTTTCCGACTTTGATGTTACCGGTACCGGAAGCGCCCCTGAGTGGAACCAAACCGATTGGGTAAATATTCCGAAACGCAACAACGATCGTATTAATTACAAGACCCGTGCGAAGATAGTCTGGTCGGAAACGGGGATATATTTCCTGGTAAATTGCGAAGACCGCAAAATCACTGCTACCATGCAGGAACATAACCTGAACCTTTGGGAGGAGGACGTGGTTGAGGTATTTCTTATGCCCGACGAAAAATATCCGCTTTACTTTGAGTATCAGTTATCACCGTTGAATTATGAACTAACCCTTCTGATCCCGAACCTTGATGGGAATTTTCTGGGTTGGTTGCCATGGAAATATGAAGGTGAAAGAAAAACACGGCATAACGTTTCGGTGCAGAAATCTGCCAACGATGGATCGGTAACGGGTTGGACAGCAGAGTTTTTTATACCGTGGAAACTGATGGAACCTTTGGTAAAATCGGCACCGGAACCCGGAGCACAATGGAAGGCCAATTTTTACCGTCTCGATTACGACGACGGGATAACCCGTTTCTCCTGGAACCCCACCATCAGGAATTTCCACGAACCCCATAACTTTGGAACGATTAAGTTTAAATGATCAAGGTATGATATTTAAAATGCCGAAATTTTTCTGTACCCTTTTATTTTTTGTGGTTTTAACGGCCAAAGCGCAGCAGGAATATGTGATCCGGGCTTCATCAACTGAACATACCCTGAACATTGACGGTGTTCTGGATGAACCTGAATGGGGTAATGCCGAAGTGATCCGTCAATTTGTACAGCGCGAACCGGCTGAAGGTTCACCGGCAACCCTCCAGACCGAAATACGCATCCTGTTTGGCGCCGACAATGTATATATAGGTGCGGTAATGTATGATTCACCCTCTGAAATTGAGAATACTTTAGGCCGCAGGGATGAGTTTAACCGTGCCGACTGGCTTTTGGTTTCCTTCGATTCCTATTTCAACCGACGTACAGCCTACACATTTGCCATAAATGCGGCTGGTGTTCAACTCGATGGCATTCAGGGGAGGATTCCTACAACCGGAACCCCCGTCAACTCGCGTATCGAAGGATTGGATACTTCGTGGGATGCCATTTGGTTCTCGGCGGTCAGAATTACTGACGATGGATGGAATGCCGAAATCAGGATACCATACAGCATGTTGCGATTTCCGGGGGTTGAGGAACAAACCTGGGGGCTGCATGTTACCCGTCGTATTCCACGGCTGGGGGAGGTTACCGAGTGGCCATACATTCCCCGGACCGAACGTGCCAATCTGGTGGCCAGGTATGGTCAGATTCAGGGAATCAGGAATCTCGAACCACGTAGAAACCTGCAGATCAGACCTTACGTTCTTACAGGGCTCGACATATTTGAGAGCGCTTCCAATCCGGGGAAAGGGGATTACAAAACCCGGTTCGACGTTGGTGGCGACATAAAGGTTGGCCTGGGTACCAACATCATGCTCGATGCCACCGTAAACCCCGATTTCGGACAGGTGGAGGCCGATCCGGCCGTTTTAAACCTGACGGCATTTGAGACGCTTTACACCGAAAAACGGCCATTTTTTGTGGAAGGTGCCGATATATTTCAGTTCGGGATTGGCCGGAGCAGCCTGTTTTATACCCGCCGCATCGGTGCACGCGATCCGATTATCGGTGCAGCGAAAGTGTCGGGCAGGTCGGCCGGCGGTTTATCTTTCGGGTTACTGGGAACATCGTCAGGGCACGATTTCAAACTTGCGCACAACTATGGCGTGGCCAGGGCAAGTCAGCAGATTGGCAATTACTCCTCTGCTGGGGGAATTCTGACCGTTTACCAGAGTCCGGCCGAAACCGGCTCCGGATGGAAGAGTATGACAGGCGGTGTTGACTGGGAAATGCGGTTCGGACAAAACCGTTACAGTTTTGAAGGGATTGCAGCTTTTGCAAACAGGGAACCATTGACGCCCGGAAAGGAAGCACAGCGGGGTTTTATGGGTGGCCTTATTATGAAGAAACGGGAAGGGATTATTGATGGGCATGTTACCTTGCTGGTATTTTCCGACCGTTACAATCCCAACGATATTGGCTGGACTAGCTTTGAACAGAATTTTTACGAGGCCTGGTCGGGGCTTACCTATAACATTAATGCCGGGCAGCCATTCGGACATTTTCAGCGGGCAAACATCAGATTATACCACCGTCAGCGTTATTCTTACCTTCAGTGGTGGAATATGGGCGATTTCTTCAGCATTCGTTCGGAGTGGATGACACTCAATTCGCAATTGATCCGTTTCAGTTCAAGTTTTTCAGAAATAATCGGCGGTTACGATATCTGGGAAACCCGAGGCCTCGACAGGTGGGCAAGACCAAATTCCATCATGTTTTCAGGAGAGTATAATACCGATGAGCGCCGAAACTGGATGGTTACATCAGAGGGGAGCTTTAAGTTCGGTGAGGATGGCGGCAAACTGTACATGGTTGGTGTGAAGGGCACTCTCGATGTTGGTACCCGGTTATCTTTCACCGGCAGTGTGAAAAGCGAATGGGAACGTGCAAATACGGCATGGGCATCGAACGAAACTTTCCGTAAAACCGACGATGGATGGTTGATCGGCAACAGATCGGTTGCGCCCGGTATGCTAACATCAACAGAATATACTTTATTTAACGATGACGGTAAACTTGCACCAATTTTGGCTGGCCGTCCTGAATATAGTCCGGGATTCCATTATGTGCCGGTTTTCGGAAAACGAAATTCAGGTTATCTTGATTTTACGCTAAGAGGGGCAGTGACCTTTACCAGTACCCTTTCAGTACAGCTTTATACACAACTTTTCCTGGCAAAAGGGAAATATGATGATTTCAGTCTGCTCGTAAATCCCGATCGCCTGGAACCTTTCGGGCAATACCCAAAACAAATCGACTTTGCCTATCAGAACCTGCACTCGAACCTGGTTATGCGTTGGGAATACCGGCCTGGTTCAACCATCTTCCTGGTATGGAGCCATGGCCGCAATGCACGCGATGAAGCCAGTCCGCTGGCTCCTCCCATTCATTCGCCCTACAACCGGCCATTCGGTAATCAAATTGGCGATGTATTCGGAATATTTCCCAACAATTCCTTTATGATGAAAGCGAGTTATGCAATATTTTAACCCTTCTGCTACCTGATCCTAAGTCATAAACTTTTGATGTTTGTAACTCTGAGAACAAACTATCGTCATATATCAAACTAAAATAGGTTGGCGTATGAGGTTTATTTGTGCTTTATTTATTTTGATTATATCCATTTCTTCGGTACAGGCTAATGGTAAATATATTGTAACTTCCGACAGTGTCAGCTTATATGTGAATGTAAAAGGAACCGGCCCGGCATGTTTATACATTCACGGTGGCCCGGGGTCGGGAAGTTATTGGCTCGAGAAGTTTATTGGCGGTTTCCTGGAACAAAATTTTCAGATGATTTATCTCGATCAGAGAGGGGTAGGCCGCTCTTCGAGCCCGGCAAACAATGACTATTCGATGGACAGAATGATTAAGGATTTTGAAGAAATCCGACTTTCGCTGGGCATAAAACAATGGCTGACGCTCGGACATTCGTTTGGCGGGATACTTCAGATGGGGTATGCAAACAGATTTCCAAACGCTATTTCAGGGATGATGTTGATTAACTGTACCCTTGATATGAACGACAGTTTTTCGAATAGCTGGCTGCCTAAAGCTATCCAGTTAGCAGGGGTTGATGTTCCGCCTGTTTGTCTTGATACAACGGTTTCGGTATATAACCGGATGCTGGCCATTATGCCTGTGCTGAACAAAAATGGAGATATGTGGAAGATTTTCTTTAGCGATCAGGAAAATAACTTGCGAATGAATGAAACGTACCATCGTTTCGAAACCTGGAACAGCGACCAGAGCGAAAACATACTTGAATTTCCTGAATTTTGGGAAGATTACCGAAAATATACCCGTGATTTCAATCGGCCAGTTCTTTTCTATTATGGTAAAACCGATTGGGCCATTGGACCTGAACATTATAAAGGCATGGAATTTCCAAAAATGTTGTTGTGGGGTGCCGATTCCGGGCACATGCCCTTTCTCGAAAGTAAAGAGGACTTAATGAAGGC
>CAZMDP010000157.1:0-5596 GCA_964565015.1 uncultured Prolixibacteraceae bacterium
ATATATACTGCCGGAATAGTGTGTTGTTTGATTAAACTGACTGTTCTCTGTTGTCCACGAAAATACCACCGGGTTAAGCGCTTGCCCGTTACTGCTGCTTTGGGTTATTTTTATTAGTTGAGAATAGTTATCTGATGTGTATTCGAAACAATAATTCCTGAATAATTGGTTGTTATTTTTTATTTCAATATTATCGAGCAACAAATCGCGTGTAAACCGGGTCCCGCCAAAAACATAGACACTTTTATCGGCTCTACGCTTATACCTGAATGTTATTTCGGCGCCAGGATTACTGCCTGCCGGATAACCATAATTGTACCCGATTTTATGGATCGGATGTTCATCGTCATGTTCGTAGTACTTGTAAGTAATACTGTTGCCAAAATGGTCACTGATTTTATTGAGTTTCCAAACCAGAACAGTAGTACTGTTCTTCATAATCCTTGAATCAATTGTATTGCCATACTCCATTATTAATCCGGATTTGGTATAGACCAGAAACGAAAGTGGACCTTTGTTTGAAGAGGAAGATCCTGCAGCAACAATCTTCGAAAACCCTTCCATCTCGGTGCCATAAATACTCCCATCAGCCCCATAAGTCCCAGAATCAAGTAATAACCTGTTACCATCCAGGGCGTAGGAATCGCTTTGTAGCCCCGCAATTGGCGTTGATACTCCGTCGTGATAGATGGTCTTTACGGTACGGGTAATAGCCGACAAGCCAGTCAGGTTAAAACCTATACCAACCATTCCATCAACGAAATGGCTTGTGTAGGTCAGGCCTAAAGTGGGCTGCAGCCCGGCTGCCCCTTGGGGCACGTCAAAATTAACGGAGTAATTCAGGAACCCGTTCACCTGCAGTTCATCGGATAAAGTCCCAACGGGAAGCGCAGTATTTATAGTGTAATTAGCAAGGTTTACAGGGTCCTGATATGCGATATTACCTGTGGTCGGATTAATAATTTCAGCTTTCAGATAGCCACCGTTGGGCAGGTATGTATAATTTTTATCAAATTTAATGGAAAGTTGTGCCTGGTGAACTATTGTGCCGGATTCGGTTCCGGTTATGGTTTTATGCAATGGCAGGTTCTGACCGGAAGTGTCAAAAAATGCCAAAGTGCCAGCTACTGCGGCATAAATATATTTTTTCATAATTTGTTCGTTTTTGCTTGGTATTCAGGAGCTTATTCTTTAATAATCTTCCATCCCATACCGTCATTCCCTATATTAATGTGGAGGAGGTAAATACCGGATGGCAAATGGGATAGATTCAATACAAAACCAGTACTCCTGGTAGTCTGCCTTATTATTACTCTCCCGTTTAGGTCGTGCAGCGTATAATTTGCTTCTTCGCCATCGGTCATACCAATCTCAATTCGCAGAACCCCTTTTGTAGGGTTTGGGTAAATCCTGGTTTCCCTGAGACCAATCACTTCGTCAATTGCCTTTTCATATTGATCTGATGAAGAGGCGGGGTTCTCTATTGCGGCACTTTTAAGGGTTATCGACCGTGAGGTACGGTTCCCGTTTTCGTCATACTTAAAGTAAAACGTACTTTGCGATATGGCAAGGACGGGTAAAAACAGCATTGCAATAACCAGTACGCATATAGTGGTATTGTTTATTCTTATCATGGGTTAATTTTTTGTTTGGACCAAACGTTTCAAATCCTCAAGCTGTGCCTGTTGTTCCTTTATGGCTTCAACAAGCACAGGAATTAAACTGATATAGTCGACAGAATATTCATCACTGGCAGGATCATAAAATACCAATGCGGGGAAAACTTCCTTAATTTCCTGCGCAAGAAACCCAATTTTGTTTTTATATTCTTCGGTCAGTTGTTTTTTAACTACCGGATTTTCCATTTTAAATAAATTATCTGTATAATCATATTGCACCCCACGGATACTTAGTATCTGGTTAAGAGGGCTTTGAATACTGCGAATGTTCATTTTTAACTTAGCATCAGAAGTATAGGTTAATTGAATGGTTCGTACATGGTAAACATTCAGTTCATTAAACCTTTTGGTATGAGTTCCCAGGCAACCTGCCCAATCCTCGAACGGGTGTAATGTTGATACATTTCCCCAGCCACTATTGTTAAAATGTATAGAACCCCACGCACTTGTCAACCTGCCACTTCCGGCTAAGTCAAAATTGTATTGGGGTGTTGCCTGATTTATTCCTACAAACCCGGCATCATTTATATAGAGCTGGGCAAATAAACCAAATGATAAAAATGTAAAGACTGTTGTCAGAACGATAACATTATTTTTCATATCTTTGAACGTTTTGTGGACAATGGGAGTTGCTGTCCCATGGCCCGGTTAATAAAAACATTTGATCCAGCCTGGATGCCTATGGCATCCGGGTTGTTTTATTTATAGGCGGTCAAGTAAATTTATGAACGATATCCGGAAAACTTCTCAGAAAAGTTAAAATGGGTATTGATGCTTTTCAGGGGCACAAGCCTGAAGGTTTCTATTATAATATTCCCCCAAAGGCAAAAGGGTAACCCTTAAAATCTGAAATATTTTAACTTTTTAACTTATTGTTATTTAGTTTAAATAAACACAGCGGGGTGTTTGCCTGAAAAACAGACTTATGCAGTGGTTTTTAGTACCTGTAAAGTGCATAACAAAATGATGGTTGCTGTTATCCAAATTAAACCGGAAAAAATGGGTGCCTTCTATAAAATTACGCAATTTATGATTTGATTTGTGCCATGCAGGAGCAAGCCAGTGAATAGATCAATGCCCTTCTTGCAGCTGTGTCATGGCTTTTATATAACAGGGATTTCATGAAGAAATAAATACCCTTTACCAATTCAAGCTGTGAAAATTCTGACTAACGATTGAAAAGACTTATATTTACCACTGATGCATGATCAACATTCATAACTAAACATTACAACAATGCGGAATACTTTCTCAAATGGGCTGCTTTTTGCACTGATAACTTTAATGATACCCAATTTCTCGTGTTCGGAATATCAAAAAGAAACTGGTTCCGGGCATCATGACCAGCTTGTCGATTTGGTATATCCGATGATTGATGCCGCCAATTCCCGGTGGTTCTACTTCAGTTCGGCATGCCGGCCTTTCGGAATGGTTAACCTGAGCCCCGACATGGTGGTGAAAGGAACCTGGGGCGCCGGATATCGCTACCATGTTGATACCATAAGGTGCTTCAGCCACATCCATGCCTGGCAGCTTTCGGGCATTCCGGTGATGCCGGTTACCGGCGAACCCAAGGGACATCTCGGTCCCGACATCTACGGTTCGACGTTCAGTCACGAGAACGAAAAGGTGTTTCCCGGATATCATCAGGTCTTTCTTGACAGCTATGGCATAAATGCGGAACTTACTTCTACCACACGCGTGGGATTTCACCGTTATACTTTTCCGCAATCGGAGAACAGCCATATCTTGTTTGATTTTTCTACTACCCTCGGTCCTTCCGATACAGAGTACGGATATGTTAAAATGAACAGTAACGTAGAACTCGAAGGGTACGCCATAATGGCCCCAACCATCAGAAGGCCAAAACCTGTGCATGTTTTTTTTGTTGCTCTGTTCGATAAGCCTTTTGAAAAGTTTTCGGGCTGGAAAGACGGTGAACTAATCGACGCAGACCTGATAGTGGAAGGTCCATCCACCGGGGCTTACGTTAGCTTCGCCACCTCGGAAAATGAAATACGGAAGATGAAAGTCGCCATTTCGTATGTCAGTACCGAACAGGCCAGAATAAACCTGGATGCCGAACTCGACCAATGGGACTTCGATAAGGTGGTTGAAGACTCGCGCAACGAATGGAACAATTACCTCGGAAGAGTTGAGGTGGAAGGCGGTACGCTTGAGGAAAAAAGTAGGTTTTACACCGATTTGTGGAAAGCGTTGCAGGGCAGGCGGATATTAAGCGATGTGAACGGCAAATATGCCGATATGACAGGCCCTGAAAGGCGTATTGGCCAGATTCCGCTCGATCAGACGGGTAAACCTCTTTTCAACATGCATAATTTTGATGCCATGTGGGGGGCGCAGTGGTCGCTAAATACCCTGTGGCACCTTGTCTATCCGGAGATTACGGAGTCTTTCGTCAATACCATGCTCACGATGTACGAGGATGGTGGCCTTATTCCCAGGGGGCCTTCGGGCGGAAATTACACCTTTGTAATGGTGGGGGCGACTTCGACTCCTTTTATGGTCAGTGCCTGGCTTAAAGGTATCCACGGGTTCGATATTGAAAAGGCCTACGAGGGGATGCGGAAAAACCATTTTCCGGGTGGATTAATGTCGAAAGCAGGGTATGAACACGAAACATTTTCCGGCGGTGGAATTGAGTATTATATCGATAAGGGATATGTCCCTTATCCGTTGAGCAACACAAGGTATGGATTTCATCAGGCAGGTGGCGGACAAACCCTCGAGTATGCCTATCAGGACTGGACCCTGGCGCAGCTGGCAAAGTATCTGGGTAAAACCGATGATTATGAGTTATTTAGTGCAAGAGCAAAGAATTACAGGAACCTCTGGTATGCTGAAAAAGGCTGGATGTGGGCAAAGAACCACCAGGGTGAGTGGGTGGAACCCTTCAATATTCTCGAATATGGCAATGCCTGGGTGGAAAGCAATGCTGCCCAATCCACCTGGTGGGTTCCCCACGATGTAAAAGGCCTCGCTGAATTGATGGGGGGAGAGGAAGAATTTTCCGCAAAGCTGAACCGGTCGTTCGAGCTGGCGAGTGCACACGACTTCGTGTCAGGCAAGTCGCACAGTGTTGAAACCCTCAAAGAAAACCGTGAAGTCTATATCAATTACGGAAACCAGCCATGCATGCAAACCGCATTTCTGTTTAATCATGTTGGCAAACCCTGGCTCACCCAATACTGGTCGCGGCAAGTGGTTGATAAGGTTTACTCCGATTTGTCGCCCGATTTCGGTTACAGCGGCGACGAAGATCAGGGATTGATGGGCTCATTGGCCGTTTTAATGAAAATGGGTTTGTTCTCCGTCAACGGAGGAACCAGTATTGAACCTTACTACGAAATCGGGAGCCCCATTTTTGATAAAATCACTGTGCACCTCCATCCTGATTATTACAGTAGCGGGACTTTTGTTATTGAAACTAAAAACAACAGCCGGGATAATGTGTATATCCAGTCGGCAAACTGGAACGGACAACCCTTGAACAAGCCATTTATCCCGCACAGCGAGGTGGTGAAGGGCAGCACACTGCAACTGATTATGGGTGATAAACCCAATAAGGATTGGGGTTCTGATTGATTGGTTTAAAATAGTTTATAAGAATTCAAAGATATTCAAATCTTTCTATTGGAGCGGGGTGTTTCACTTGTGGGCAGATATGGCGAATATTTGCAATAATATCCTAAGGCAATATAATGTTTATTCTATACTTGTTATCAACCTATTAGCTAACTATGTGCTTTCTATCTGTATTATACTTTTCCCGAACTGTCATAGACCTGAAGTGTCTGGTGTTTTTTCAAACAAATTGGAATAGTCCATTTCAGAGAGGTTTGTATCAATATAAAAAACCAAAAAGCCATAAAGGTATCCGGTTCTGATGTGCATAT
>CAZMDP010000158.1:0-5594 GCA_964565015.1 uncultured Prolixibacteraceae bacterium
GTATAAAAAGAAAGGTTACTGCCGGCAGTAAAATAAACTGCGAAATTATTCCGGTAATGGCCGATTTGGGTTTGGTCAGAACCTCCCTGAAATGCCTGAGTTTAATATCGAGGGCAACGCCAAACATTACAAATGCAATGGTAATATTTAAAAACAACAATCCGCCCGGAGAAAAATTGAGGCGGACATGATCGAGAACCAGCAGTGCTTCTTTCATTAAGTTAATTTTTTGTTGCCGGAAAGTTAACTATTCTTTTCAAATAAAAAACTCCTGCCATCATTAATGACAGGAGCCTGTTATTTATTGAGGATTTCGTTCCCGGACAAATTACTTGCCCAAAAGCAACTTCCGCATCTTTTTATGAATATCGGTGTTTTCCATAATTCCCATAAACTCTTCGGCGCCGGGACCCCACGCAAAAATAGGAACCATAACAGCTGTATGATCGGTGGTAGGGAACGAACCTTTAACCATTCCGGTTTTCATGTCGCCGCCTGTAAGTGCCATGCCACCTGTTTCATGATCGGCGGTAACAATAACCAGGGTTTGCCCATCGGCTGCCGCAAATGCGAGCGCTTCACCAACTGCCTTGTCAAAATCGAGCATATCTTCAACCGTATAGGTTGTGTTTTTGGCATGTCCGGCCCAATCGATCTGTGAGCCTTCTATCATAATAAAGAACCCTTTCTTGTTGTTATTGAGAATATTCAGGGCGGTACGGGTTGCATCGGGGAGCATGTTCCCGCGTTCGGCAACACGTCCGTTATGCTCAGGAGCGGTTAACCCGGCAAGTTTTCCCGATTTTACATTTTTTATGGCATCCATGTCCTGAAGAACTTTATAGCCCTTGGCTTCGAGTTCTTTAACCAGGTTGCGGCCATCTTCCCTGTTCGAAAAATGTTTGTAGCCACCGCCAATAAATACGTCGATATCGGTTTTCAGGAAATCGGCAGCAATAGCTTCGTAACTGCTGCGGGCACCCTGGTGTGCTATAAACGAAGCAGGCGTGGCATGGGTAATGGCTGAAGTGGAGACCAAACCACCTGCCAATCCTTTTTCGATGGCTTCCTGGAGAATGGTTTTTAACGGTTGCTTGTCGGGGCCTACGCCAATAGCGCCGTTGTATGTCTTTACCCCAGTCGAAATTGCAGTTCCGCCTGCAGCCGAATCGGTAATATAGTGGCTCGACGATGATGTTTTGGCGAAACCAATATGTTTAAAGTTATCGATGAACAACTTTCCGCCATTGGCTGTAATTCCTGCAAAAACCTGTGAAACACCCATACCGTCACCAATTAACAAGACAATGTTTTTCGGTTTTTTGCCTTTCCATTGTTGCGGGTACATTTTAATCGGGTAAAAATCCCCACCAGGGTAAACCAGGGTCTCATCGTCGGGTTTTACATCTTTATAATTTTCCTGAGAAATGGCTGGAAGGGTGATTAACAAAGCCAGAATCCAAAATAATAAACGCAATCTTTTCATTTTCATTTCTATTTAGAAACGGTAAAAGTAATAAGATTACCTAAAACCTGAAATTAAAAATTCGTTAACCCGATGTAAAAACACACGTACCCCCTACCCTACAGTTAACGGTATGATTGCGTAATGTTCTGAATTTGTTGACTTTAAATTAACTTTAAAATCATTTCTGCAAACGTATTTTAACATTTGTATTGAGAGGCGCCTAATGAACCGGATGACCTTTCATTCTTACAAAAAGTGTTTTTATGAATAAAGAGAAAAAACGAAAGGTTGAAGTACTGGTCATTTCTGATGTTCACCTTGGTACGTATGGCTGCAAGGCAAAATCATTATTGAACTATTTGAACTCGGTTGATCCTGAGGTTCTTATTTTGAATGGCGACATAATCGATATCTGGCAGTTCAGCAAGAAATATTTCCCGAAATCGCACCTTAAAGTGATCAAATATCTTACCGGGATGCTCACCAAAGGAACACAGATCTATTATGTTACCGGAAACCATGATGAGATGTTCCGCAAATTTGAAGGGTTTCAGCTTGGCGGACTTCATATTGTAAACAAGCTCGTTTTGAACCTCGATGGCAAAAAAGCGTGGTTCTTTCATGGCGACGTGTTTGATATCACCATGCAACACTCGAAATGGCTGGCCAAACTGGGTGCTGTGGGGTACGATATGCTGATCCACCTGAATACTTTCGTGAACTGGATGAGCAAAAAACTTGGAAAAGGAAGAATATCGCTTTCGAAAAAGATTAAAAACGGCGTAAAAACTGCGCTTACCTACATCAATAACTTTGAAGTAACCGCTGCCGGAATAGCAATTTCAAACGGATACGATTATGTGGTTTGTGGGCATATTCATCAACCTCAAATGCGCAAAATAAAAAACCGCGATGGGAAAGAGGTGATTTACCTCAATTCGGGAGACTGGATTGAAAACCTTACAGCATTGGAATATTACCAGGGCGATTGGACGGTATATTTCCACGCTGAAGAACAAACCTTTGCCGAAGAAATTCTAAATGATATGGTGCGGGAATTCGATCTTACCAAAGTTGACCTGGAGCACAAACAAATATTCAACAACATTGTGATGGAATTTCAACTTCTTGAGTACACCAGTATGAAACGGCCAGTATGAAGGTACTTTATGCATTGCAAGGGACGGGCAATGGGCATGTGAGTAGGGCCATGGAAATAGTCCCCATACTTAAAAAGAAAGTTGATCTCGATGTATTGATCAGCGGAACACAAGCCGATCTGAGCCTTTCCTTCGATGTAAAATACCGCCTGCATGGTTTGAGTTTTATTTTTGGCAAGAGAGGGGGAGTAGATATTTCCGAAACCTGGAAAACGCTCAATTCAAGACAACTGATTAATGATATCCGCTCACTTCCGGTAAAAAATTATGATTTGGTCATCAACGATTTTGAACCAGTTTCGGCATGGGCTTGCAGGTTGAAAAAAGTTCGGTGCATTGCTTTAAGCCACCAGTCGGCCGTATTGCATAATTCAGCCCCAAAACCAAACAAATCCGACTTAACCGGGCAAACCATTCTCCGGTATTATGCTCCGGCCAATATCCATTACGGGTTTCATTTCAAACGTTATGGGAGAAATATTTTTACTCCCGTTATCAGGAGGGAAATACGCTATGGTGCAAACAGGAACGATAGACATTATACAGTTTACCTGCCAGCTTATGGCGACGACGTTATTGTTAATGTTTTATCCCATTTTTCAGGGATCAGGTGGCAGGTTTTCTCAAAACATTCGAAACAAAGATATGATTTCAGAAATGTCGAGGTAGTTCCGGTTGACAACCGGTTATTTATTAAAAGTCTTGTTTCATGCGAGGGAATATTGTGCGGTGCAGGTTTTGAAACGCCTGCCGAAGCGCTCTACCTGGGCAAAAAGCTTTTGGTAGTGCCAATGTCGGGGCAATATGAGCAGCAATGCAACGCTGCATCCCTTAAAAACATGGGTATAACAGTCATTGAAAAACTATCATCCAATTCGATATTTGTACTTGCTGATTGGATATACAACAGTGAACCCATCAGGGTCAACTATCCCGATGAGACTGAAAAGATAATTGATACGTTATTGAAAAATTACTGAGGCTCAGATAAACCTCCACAAAATTTAATATTTTTAGCTCCCGGCTAAAATAATTTTACCATGCAAAACCATTCATTCTCGCGTCGAAAATTCATACGCGGTACGGCAATTACGGCTGCCATGGCAGTAACCCCGCCCGTATTGGCCAAAGGTAATTCGTTCGAAACGGAACAATTGTCAGACATAATTTATAATGAACCATTTGTTTTAACTGAGCGTTGGAAGCTTGACCTTTCGCCTGCCCGATGGATTTGGTTCCCGTCGGGGAGGACACTCTCCAATACTTTTCTCCATTTCAGAAAGGCTGTTCGGATACAGAAACCAGTGTCTCAGGCAAAAGGCTGGATACTTGGGGAAAGTCGTTATCAATTGTTCTGCAACGCAAAGAGGTTACAATTTGGCCCTGCCCCATCGGATCCCCGTTTCTCGGAAGCCGATCCGGTTAACCTTACTGAATGTTTAAAAGAAGAGGAGAACATTATCGGCGCAACTGTTTTGTATTATGGTTTTGGCGATGGTACCTGGCCCATGGGGAAACCCGGTTTTATTTTCAAACTCGACATTGATTATACCGATGGAAGCACGGAAACCATCGTCAGCGACCGGACCTGGCAGGTACAACTGGCCAAAAGCTGGCGCCCCGGACAATACAAGCGCTGGTATTTGCGGGCGCTTCAGGAAGATTTCGATGCGGTTCACTACCCTGAAAGGTGGAATATGCCAGGTTTTGTTGCAGACCATACCTGGATGCAGGCATCGGAACTTAGCGGAAGAGCCTGGCAAACTGCACTGAGTGCAGGAGCATCGGATTATCTCCACGATTCGGGGCCCGAAGGAGAAACCCAATTGCGGCGTCGGACTATTCCCATGTTAGTAGAATCGGAAGTAAAAACCGAAAGGTTTGTCGAGGCCCATTATCTGAAGTGGAAGCAGGATCATTTTGCATACTTCGATATGCTTATCCATCAGGCTTATGAACCGGTTGCCGGCAACCCTGTGACTGAATCAAATCAAGAGGTTGTAACGGCAAAACTTTCCGGGGGTGATTCGGGTTTGGTTTTGACCTGGGAAATGAAAGATCAGATTGTGGGTTGGCCGCGGTTTACGATTGAAGCACCCGAAGGCACCGTGGTTGAACTGATGGTGCAGGAAGGGCACCGCCCCTACCCTGACGGCGGCCCCGCACTGATGAACAACCATTTCCACTCATGGACCCGTTTCAGGTGCAAGGAAGGGTTAAACCGTTTTGAAACATTCGATTTTGAAAGCGTGAAGTGGATTCAGATGCATATCCATGGAACCGATGGAACCGTTAAAGTTGGTCATCCGGCTGTACTTAGGCGTTATTATGATTTCCAGCACCAACCATTAATAAAAACTTCGGAACCGGCATTGCAAAGGTTGTTTGATGCCTCGGTGAACACCATTTTCAACAATTCGCAGGAAACCATTGTGGATGGCATGGGGCGCGAACGACAGCAATACAGCGGCGACATAGGGCACCTTATTCACTCGCTGCACCATGCCTTCGGAGAAGAAAAACTCCCTGCCCGTTACCTGAATACCTACAGCCAGGGCCTCACCAAAGAGGGTTTCTTCATGGATTGCTGGCCGGCTTATGACCGGCTCAACCGGCTTGCTCAACGGCAACTCGACCTCACTCCGTGGGGACCGCTCCTCGATCATGGGATCGGGTTTGTTTTCGATTCGTATTACCATTATTTATATTGCGGCCATACCGATGATATGGAAGAGGTATTTCCCCGGTTGGTCAGATTTATTCAATACCTCAAGGAAGCAATGGCCGATGATGGACTTTTACCTGTGGTAAATACCGGCATTCCGAAAGTTTGGATCGACCATAACGCCTATCAGCAGCAGCGTCATAAGCAATGCGCCTACAACCTTTATGCTGCGGCCATGCTCAAAGATGCCTTTGCCCCGTTGTGTTTGGCATTTGGCAAAACAGCCCTTAAAAGTGAAGCC
>CAZMDP010000159.1:0-5553 GCA_964565015.1 uncultured Prolixibacteraceae bacterium
TACTTCACCCGGCGACGTGAACCCATTTGTTGGGGGTGCCGGCGGCAACGATGCCTTTGCAGTTATAGGTGAGATTGGCGCTTACTGGGGTATGTTCAGTCAACGGCCTACCTGGATTGGCAATTCCTATTTCACGGCTACTGCTTCGATCAGAAGTGCATACGAAGCCGGCGATCCGCGTGTACAATATATTCTGAAGCCCGAATCGGCCGGATTGATCAATGTACTGAAATACATAAGGAATACCGCTTATGCCACTGGGGGTAATGGCCAATCGAACGAAATTAGCGTAAACAATCCCCGCATTCTGCGCTATGCCGATATATTGCTGCTGAAAGCTGAAGCTATCGTGCGATCGGGAGGCAACCTTAAAGACGCCATCGACCTGATCAACCAGGTACGCGAAAGGGCCAGGAAATCGGTCGAAACAGGCGATCCTTCGCTGGTTCCGGCCAACAGGGATGTAACCGAATCGGACCGTGCAACCGTGCTCGAATGGGTATTTCAGGAACGGCGCCTCGAACTGGCTTTCGAGGAGGGCCATCGCTGGTGGGATTTACGACGCCGCCATATTGCAGGCGAAATCGACCTGAAACAGCATAATTTCCAGTCGCGGCTACTCGATTTCAGATTTGAGGACAAACATGTGTATTTCCCTCTTCCCGAAAAAGAAGTGGTCGAAAACCCGAATATGAACCAAAACCCTGGTTATTAAGGCTTAGGTTTAGCATAGATTAGTTTATTGGTGTTTGAAGGGCGATAGCATGGAGTCCGTGCTATCCCCTTCTTATAATTTTGGGGTATTATGGATAGTAAATACAGGGTTTCTGGCACCTGCAGGCATCTATATTATTGAGTTGAAATCTTTTGTTTGCCTCAATTAAATAGCTGAAGGGTAAATATTTTCTATTTTTACAAAAACTGTTACATTTTCCTATGAAATCGAAACATCTGTCGTTCACTGCCAACTTCCTCCACCTCTATCTTCTATCGATGTTGCGGATTGCTATCGGCTGGCATTTTCTGTACGAAGGCATCATAAAACTGATTTCTCCGGGGTGGAGTGCTTATGGATACCTGATCAATTCCACCGGGTTTTTATCGGGGTTGTTCAGGGGGCTTGCACAGAGCGAAAGTTTGTTGCCATTGGTCAATTTTCTGAATATCTGGGGATTAATCCTCATCGGCATTGGGTTATTCTTTGGTTTGTTTACCCGGATAGCGCAATTTGCCGGCATAGCGCTGCTTTCGCTATACTACCTGGCCAATCCGCCTTTTGTTTCGAACACGGGCGCCGGTTTCGAAGGGAGTTACCTCTTTGTAAGCAAAGATTTGCTTGAGATAATGGCACTGATTGTACTTTCGTTTTTCCCGACCGGAAAATTTATGGGAATTGACGGACTGTACCATTCGTTTTTCAAAGGAAAATTACAGAAGGTAAACCAGCTTGACCGGCAAGCCGAAACTGTTCCGGTAACCGAGGATGTGGAAGGAATTAAAAGGCGCGAAGTACTGAAACACCTGGCCACTTTGCCTTTGGCCGGGGCGTTTACGGCTGGCCTTGTCTCAAAGATAAAACTTTACAGTGGCGAGGAGCAAAACCTGGCCGATGCCATATCTGGTGCCAGCATCAAAAAATTTGAGTTCAAAGGGGTTGATCAACTGAAAGGCGAGCTTCCCAAAGGGTATATTAAGGATAAACTGTTCAGCAAAATGATTTTGGGAGGAAACCTCCTGAGCGGATGGGCGCACTCGCGCGACCTTATCTATGTTTCTTCATTGGTAAGGGCATACCACACCAAAACCAAAATTTTTGAAACCTTTCAGATGGCCGAAAAATGCGGTGTTGACACCCTGCTTTCGAATACGGTCATCGGGCCGGTTATAAACGAATACTGGAAAAAAGGTTACGGGAAAATGCAGTATATCGCCGATTGTGCTGGTCTCAATTATGATGGGACCGGCACTCCATCGCCAAAACCTTACGAAGAATACCTCGACATTGTGAAAAAAGCCATCGACGATGGGGCAACTGCCTGTTATGTGCAGGGCGAAACGGCCGACCATTACATCGAAAACAACCGCGTGGATGACATTGTTAAAGCCATGCAGTTGGTGCGCGACGCCGGTTTACCGGTCGGTATCGGCGCCCACCGCATCGAAACCATCAAGCGATGCGTGGAATTGGGACTCGAAACCGATTTCTGGATGAAAACCCTCCACCACCACAACTATTGGTCGGCAAAACACCCCGAATGGCACGACAATATGTACTGTTTCAAACCCGAAGAAACCATCGAATTTATGAAAACCCTGCCACAGCCCTGGATCGCTTTCAAAATCCTGGCTGCTGGAGCCTTGAGGCCCGAAGAAGCTTTCCGATATGCCTTCGGGAACGGCGCCGATTTTATCTGTGTGGGCATGTACGATTTCCAGATTGTGGATGATGTAAACATTGCCCTGGCTGCGCTCGATGCGACAAAAGAAAGGGAAAGAAAATGGATGGCGTAAGCAAGTTATGAAGGTTAGATAATCAGGTTTTTAGATTTGAAAAAATGAGACATTATTTGATTATTGTTGCATTTCTCATGCTTGTTGGCATAGGGAGAGGCCAGACTGTTTTCGGCGACGGGTCAGGTTTATACGGCGAATTGCTGAATGGCCTGAAAAAAAGCCTGTATGAAAGCGACGAGCTTCAAACCGCAATGCTCGATGGTCAGGAACGCCGGATTTTTGTGTCGTGGATACGAGACCATATCCATACCATGAAAGCATACAAATACTGGGAAAAGGACATGGAAAGCTACCTCACATTTTTTATGGGCCGCCAAACCCCGAAAGGAATGTATTTTGATTACTGGGAGTCATATAAAGATAAAAATGTGGGTCAGCTGTTTTTCACCAACTGTTTCCCAAATGAGTTTTATTTTGTTGATGTAAACAATCAGAACTTCTTTTTCAGGATGCCCATCGAGGCCGACCTCGAATACCTGCTGGTTGAGGGGGTATATACCAACTGGCAAACCACCGGCGATGCAGATTATCTGAAACGTTGGTTGCCGGTATTGGTAAAAGGGATGAAATACGAAATGTCGGACCCTCTGCGTTGGTCGAAAAAAAATCTGCTGGTAAAAAGGCCATACTCCATCGACACATGGGACTTTACTTCGGAACCCGATTCGCTGACCGGTGTTGACAGGTTGTTGTACCATATTGGCAACTTTCCGGAGACTCCCAAAGGGATTATGCACGGCGATAACACCGGAATGTTCAGGGCTTGCAAGCAGCTTGCCGAAATGTTCAGGGTTACCGGACAGCCCGAAACCGCGCGTGAATGGGACATCCAGGGCGACCTCTTCCTGCACCGTACCAACAACCTTTGCTGGAACGGAAAGTTTTACGCACACTTTATCCCCGAAGACGCGGTTCCGGTCCATATTAAAACAGACCCGGTCAATTCCATAGGCCTTTCAAACACCTACTCGATGAACCGGGGATCGGCCACGCCTGCCATGGCGGCTTCCATAATCGAAACGTATCAGGAAATCGGGAAAAAAGTAAACAACCAATACCTGGCGCCATGGTTCGGAATTTACCCGTTTATTGAACCGCACTTTGGAAAATATAAGGTTGGCGAATACATGAACGGAGCAATCCTTCCCCTGGTGGGCGGCGAACTGGCAAAAGCGGCCTTTCAGAACGGGTATGAAAAGTATGCCGTCGAGCAATTAAACCTGGCCAGCCGGATTATGCAAATGAACGATGGCCGTCTTCCGGGATGCGCCAATGCCGACGGCACTGCGCAGCGCGAGGCAGTTCCCGACGAATGGGGACAAGCTGCTTTCGTGAGTGCACTGGTTGAGGGCCTTGCCGGCGTGGTCGATAGAGATATTCTGTTCAGAAAAGTGGAAATTTCGCCCCGCTGGTATTTTGCCGGAGTCGAAAAAACCACCGTTCAAATTGGTTATGGCAACGATGGCAATCAGGTCAGCTATTCCTATTCATACAATCCCGCTAATAACCGTTTGGAAATAACAACCGACGGAAGTTTTGAAGAATTTACGCTTCGTGTCCCAATCCCTGAGAAAACAAAAAATGCAACGGCGACACTAAACGGTAGGATTAACAGGGTAACCATCGAACAGGTAAATCACACGAAATATGCCGTGGTAAATGGCAAAGGGAATCAGAACAAGATAGTTTATAACTTTAAATAATTAAAAATGAATATTTTAAATCGAAAATTATTGGGATTGCTGGCCCTGCTCCTTTTGGCCTTTGGCCTGAATGCACAGGATCCGAATCGTTTCTTGGGTGAGGTTGAAAAGCTTGTCAGTACGGAATATCAATTTTCGCCCGGCAAGAAGCTGGCGCTTTTTACCGGAAGTTCGAGCATAAGGATGTGGAACGATATCCAGGATTATTTTCCCGAATACAATGTGGTCAACAACGGATTCGGCGGTTCACATTTCAGCGATCTGATCTACTTCTACAACAAACTGATTATTCCGCACAATCCTGATATTCTGTTTATTTATGAAGGTGATAACGATATTGCTTCAAAGAAAAAGCCCCGCGCGATTGCAAACGAGGCAAAATTCCTGCTTTCGAAAATAAGGCGCGATCTGCCCAATACACAGGTGGTGCTGATTTCGCCAAAGCCGAGCATCGCCCGGTGGGAGCTCCGGAAAGAGTATGAGGCGCTCAACAAAAAGCTTAAAAAGCTGGCACGAAAAACCGACAAGGTTGAATTTGCCGATGTGTGGACCGCCATGCTCGATGAACAAGGAAACGTTCTTCGGGATGTTTTCTTTGATGATAACCTGCACATGAATAAAAAAGGATACGACATCTGGGCAAAAGTATTGTCGGATTTTTTGAAGTAATACAGAATTAAAAAAAGCAAATAAACGAAAAATGAATCACAAGAGCATTCACAAGCTGGCCATCGGCGGGTTGGCAGGTATGGCGCTGTTAAATCAGGGATGTTCGCCTTCAGAAAAAGACAAAGGTTCCGAACGGCCAAACATAGTTTGGATTGTTTGCGAAGACCTGAGCC
Source organism: uncultured Prolixibacteraceae bacterium (assembly GCA_964565015.1). Lineage (GTDB taxonomy): Bacteria > Bacteroidota > Bacteroidia > Bacteroidales > Prolixibacteraceae > UBA1413. Next base: position 5,060 of record CAZMDP010000159.1, read on the forward strand.
CTATTTTAGGCTGTTACGGCGACAAAGTGGCGAAAACCCCAAACATCGACAGGCTTGCCGAAACCGGGATACTATTCCGTCACGCCTACGCCAGTGCACCTATTTGTGCGCCGGCACGTTCGTGCCTTATTACCGGTGTTTATCCCACTTCGATGGGAACGCCCCACCTGAGGCAGGAACAGACCATCCCGGAATGGATGAAACCATTTCCGCGCTATTTGAGCGAAAATGGCTATTTCACCACCAACCAGAATAAAACCGATTTTAATTTCAGTCCAGAGGGCGTGTTCGATTACCACAAGGAAGACCTTTACCCCTGGCGGCAACGGCAGGAAGGGCAGCCATTTTTCAGTTTTTTCAATATTGGCGACACACACGAAGGCCCGGGCAACAGTTCGGCACGACACAAAGAACTGACAGCAAACCTGCCAAAGACCAGCCTAACGTCACCTGATGAAGTAACTTTACCTCCCTATTACCCCGATACTCCTGAA
>CAZMDP010000160.1:0-5537 GCA_964565015.1 uncultured Prolixibacteraceae bacterium
GTTTGAGGCTTTTGGAGATGGTTTTTTGGATGAAGCGCAAAAACACCGCTTCGAATTTATGGCCAGGGGGCCCAATAATTTCGATTTATCATTTTTAGGCCTTTACGATCAATATTATTTGTCATATCGGAATCGTTCGATCGATTTGTTTGCAGGGCATAAATCTTTCAGCGCTACACCATTAATGGAAGCTGCAAGGTTTGGAACAGGCGTGGAAGGAAGTTTGCGTTTGGGTGGTTCTCTAAAATTTGGTGCATATTATATGGAGCCCCGTTTTTACCGGAATATTAAAAGTGCTTTTACCGCTTTTACGCAAGTGAAAATTTTAAACGATAACGAAGTGGCATTTTATTTAATGCAAAAAAGAAGTATTGATCAGGCCGAAAAAGACGATTTGTTCAGTATTTCAACTACTTTACAGCCATTCACCAAAACAAGGATTGAACTTGAATATTCTTCGGGATTCGATGATATGGAGGCCAATAATGCCTGGCGGGTAAACCTGAGTTCACAGATATGGAAATTCTTTTTGTCGGGAAATTATCACCATACCGGCAAAAATTATAAAGGCTATTACTCAAATTCTACGTTTTATTCCGGAAATGTCAGTTTTAACCTGACAAAGAGGCTAAATATTGGTGCAAGCGCCCGGCAGGATTACCTCAACGGCGAACTTGATACCCTTTGGGCTTATGCCCCCTTTTCGCGAAATTACCAGATTGCTGCTAACTACCGCATTGGCCGGCAAATGAACTTAAGAACTTTCTGGATGAAATACGAACGTGAAGACCGTATGCCCATAAAACAGTTTCACTTTGCCGCCAATTCGTTTAATACCTACCTTAGTCATTTCATAAATCGGTTTGGTTATGAAATAGGTGGGGAATTCGGAAAAACGGAAAACCTTTTGATTCAGAATCAGGATAATATACGGGATACGTACAGGTTATTACTGAATTTTACGTACAGGCCTTCGGGAAATTTTTATGTTCAGGCGTTTGCCAACCTTACCAACCAGAACAGCTTTATCGCGGCCAATCAAAAGGACATTTTATGGGGCATGAGTGCTTCGGGTTCGCTGACAAAAAAATTACGGACAAGTATATATCTTCAGAACAGCTATGCCATAGAAGAATATTTCAGGAACAGAAACCTTTTCCAGTTTAACCTCGATTATAATTTTGCCACACGACATAAATTGTCAATAAACAGTTTCTACACTATATTTCAAAACGAAATTGATAAACCCGACTATTCCGTTGCTTTAAGTTATACGGCAAATATTGGAATTCCACTGAAAAAAACAGGAAATACGGGATCTGTAATTTGCATGGTAACCGGAGTTGAAGGCATGCCAGTAAGCAACATACTTGTATTTATGGAAGGCAGGTCTGGTTTAACGGATAATACCGGAAAGGTAATTTTCAAAAATGTGAAACCAGGCATACATCAGGTACACATCGACCGATCGGCACTGGGAACATCGTTAATTCCTGAATCATTGATGCCGGTGAACCTTGATGTAATTCCCGAAACCGATAATACGGTTAATATCAGGTTAACCAAGGGTGGGCGGATTTCGGGAAAAATAAATGTTGTTGCACCTGAGCGTATTCCCGGTAGTTTGGATACCAATCCTCCCGGGTTAGAAAATATAATTTTAGAATTACAGGGAGCAAACGAAACTTTTCGTATCGCAACCGGTTCGCAGGGCAGGTTTATTTTTCCATTGGTACGGCCCGGTTTATGGAAACTTGTGGTATATAAAAATACAATCGATCAACGGTATAATCTCGAAAATGAGGTTTATGATATTGACCTTGAACCTGGCCAGGAGAAAGAAATTGAAATCAGATTAGTCCCCCGTCAGCGAAGGGTTATTTTTTCTCCTTCGGCAGTAACCTTATCAACTGCAACTACAGTTCAATCAGGGAGGACAGTTGATCCATCAGAAAGGATTGCAATTTCCCGGCATGGAAAAGAACCTGGACGGATTACGTTCGGTGTACAAATTATGGCTTCGGTTATACAGGTTCCACCTACCGAAATTGAAGCAGCCGGTTTGAAAGACTTAAAAATGTTCAGGCAGGGTATCTGGTATAAATATTATATCGGGAAATTTGAAACGTTTGAAGAGGCAAGACGCCAAAGAGAGGTTCTGCAAAGAAAATTTCCGGGAGCTTTTGTTATTGCATTCGAAGGAGACGAACAAATTAACCTGAATGAAGCATTGCAGGGAATAAAAAAATGAATAAAGTGCAGATTTTTATATATTTAATGAGTGGAATACATGAAAAATGCTTTGGTATGTATATGAGAATGATTATCGTATTGATGGTTTTGTTGCTGGCTGAAAAATTATCGGCACAGTTCAGTAACCAGGCCTATGCTTCGATTATTTTTTCGACACCCGAAGTAGCCATGCTCGGTATTGACCCACCGGGTTCATCGAACATCATCCTGGCACTCCAGCCTTTGTCTGAAGCAGGTGCAGGACTGAAAGAAGCAGTGGTTTCGAACAGTGACCTTTGGTTGAACTATACATCATCGATGGCCTTGGGTAAGGCTCCCCGTTCGGTTAATGTACAGCTCATTTCAGGCGCGGTTCCACCGGGTGTACAATTAAAGCTCCGGGCAATGCCTTATTCGGGTACAAAGGGAGCCGGAACTTTTGGGATTTCAACAGGCGAAGTGAATGTTACCGGAACCCCGGCAGTAATCCTTTCTGGTGTTGGTAGAAGCTATACTGGAACCGGTAAAAACGGACACCAGTTAAATTACAGGCTCGAAATAACTGATTTTGGGAGCCTTTCGCTGACCCAGGGCGCCAACGTCCAGATTACCTATACTTTAACCGATAACTAATGGATTATGAGAACAATTCTAATACTGATGCTATTAAATATTGCTTTACCGCTTACTGTCATTTCACAGCTCAGGGTAACGCTTACCAATCCACAGGTTGTGTTTAATACAGCAAACATTACTGTTGGTCAAGCCGGAGAGGATTTCGTTGGTAATGTCGAAGCATTAAACGATGTACTAATCCGGGTCGAATCGGATAATACCCTGCAAAATCTTGGTACCAATTATAACTGGCAAATGGAAATTCACCGGACAGGATATAGCGGCAATAGCCCGGTGCAGGTATTTGCAAGAAGAACGGGCAGCGGCAACCGTCTGGGAGGTGGGGTAGCTGGTGGCCACGTTAGCGGTGGCCTGGTTAATCAGGAAGTTACGATTCATCCAACTTACTTCTTTTGTGCCAGACAGGGTCCCCGCGAAAATATACCGGTCAGGTTCAGTTTAAATAACCTGTCGGTGTTACACCCTACTAATGAGGCAATTACAGTGGTTTTTACCGTTACGGTAATTGCTAATTGCAATTAATGGTATTACCACTCAAACCTGATGTTGTGTTTTTCAAGGTCGATACCCCATTTCAGGATCAGGCTTTTGGCCATGCGTAAGTCATATTTTTCGCGTCCGGCACCAGGTTGCGATATGACCAGATTAATAACTTCGGCCTGAATTGCCGGATCATTTATCCCCAGATTGGCAACAACATTCAGTGCAAAACACTGAGCCATTTCATTCGGGGCCATAATTATTCTTTTCAGCGCTTCGAGGGAGGGGGTAGTTTCACCCAGCAAATACAACGTTTCGGCAGCCATCGAAACCACATTGGGTGATGTATCGTTCAATGCTTCCAATAATTCCGGAATGGCTCCTTTTGCGTCTTCTTCAATTACCCGCATTCCCGTAACTCCCCAAAATCTTACGGCGCTGTCGCTATGCCTTAGAAATCCTTTTAAAGTCTCCAGATCGGATGGTTTTGCTGACGAAGCCAGGTTGGCAGCTTCAACCATTTCGGTGAAGGGTAACCCGGGGTTCCTGAAATAATCGTATAACGATTGCCCGGCTGCCCTTGCGGTACGGTCGGCTTCGGGTATAAAGCCGGTATCCTTTATCCTCAATATCCAACTGGTACACTCGTTTCTCATCCTTTGCAGTACATCGGCATAAGCAGGATCACCGGCAAGATTATTAACTTCCCATGGGTCGTTTTCGCTGTCGTAAAGTTCTTCTGCAGGTTTTGACAACCAAAAACGGCTTTGTATTTCGTTGCACTCACCGTTCCTGAATGCGGCTTCCCACGATCGGATGGATGGCGCAAGCCAGAGATATTCGAGGTGTTGTCCGTGTGGCCTGAAAGGCATATAATTGCGGATGTACCTGAATTTTTTGTCACGGACTGATCGGCTCATGTCATAGCGTTCGTCCATACGGTCGCGGAACATATAAACATATTCGGGATCGTGGGTTTTTTGGTCGCCAAGGAATGCATTACCCTGAATATAACCGGGAATTGGTATTCCTGCAATGCTCAACAGGGTTGGTACCAGATCAACAAAGCTAATCAGGCGGTCAACTTTGCTCCCGGGCTTTTTAGCGGGGAACAGGTATTTATACTTTTCGGGTATCCTGACGATAAAAGGCACCCGGGTACCCGAGTCGTAGAGAAACCTTTTGCTTCGCGCCAAAACACCGCCATGGTCGCCATAATAGAAAACGATGGTGTTTTCGGCCTCACCGCTTTCTTCGAGTTCCTGAAGAATGGTGCCAATCCAGGCATCCATATCCTCAATTTTGTCATAGTATTGTGCCCAATCGTGCCGCATATCGGGCGTATCGGGGTGATACGGCGGAAGCTTTACTTTTGCGGGGTCATGCCTTAGCTCTTCAAGTGGTGTACGCCGGTGGACAGAGCTTTCGTGAGAAATGGTTGAGTTAAAAACGGCAAAAAAGGGTTGGCCGGGTTTCCTGTTTTTATAATGTGCTTTATTGCTCGATTCATCCCATATCCCTTTGGTTTGTTCTGCCGGAAGGTTATAATCTTCTTTTACATTGTTGGTGCAATAATAACCTGCTTCGCGCAGGTACAACGGGTAGGGCTTAATAATTTCCGACTTCGGGTTCTGGCTGCGCATGTGCGAATTTCCGCCCGATGAGGCATATACCCCTGTCAGGATGGTGTTACGGGCTGGGGCACATACAGGGGCGTTGGCAAATGCATGGGTGTAAAGGAACCCTTCCGATGCCAGCCTGTCCATATTGGGTGTTGTGGCAAATTCGTCGCCATAGCAACCCGCAAACGGGCTGTTATCTTCACTGGTAATCCACAATATATTCGGTAATTCTTTTGGCCGTGGTTCATTGCAACCGGCAAGCAAACCAAAAGTGCATATCCCTGTAATGGCCGGGATTTTAAGCTGGTTTAAATTGATCATTCTATCTGTTTTATAATCCTAATAAATGCCTTCAATAGGCCATCAGTTCAATCCGGTTACCATCCGGATCAAGAATAATGCTTTCATACAGTCCATCGCCGGTAACGCGTGGCTCCCCGATCACCTTGAACCCATCATCACGAAGTTCCTGGGTTTTTTTATCCACATTTTCGCGCGAGCCCATATTGATTGCAAAATGAATAATTCCCGAAAATTGTTTAAGTGGATTGTTGCGGCTTTTGGGGA
>CAZMDP010000161.1:0-5516 GCA_964565015.1 uncultured Prolixibacteraceae bacterium
AGATGAACGGACCTTAAATATTTCCCTTAAAATTGGGACTGCAAAAGTAATACTTCTCTGCAATAAACCAAAATTCATCAGAACTTTTTGCCAAAAAATTCAACTTTGTTTTTCAAAATTGCTTTTTTATTTTGGCGCTGCAAAGAAAATCAAGTTTTTTGAAATTACAAACCGCAATTCATTTTTTTATTTCCGCTTTAAAACAATGTTAACGCCATTCCACTACTTTTCCCCTTTCAGCATTCATTAACGCCTCAGGTATCGATGCTTTCACCTCTTTCCAAAGCAGGTTTATAAGTTTGTGTTTGGCAAAATGCCTCGAATAAACAAGGCTCACTTCCCTGAGCGGTTTTATATTCGTAAATGAAAGAACGTTCCGTTTACGTTTTTCCGACATAGTAAAGGTTGCCAATTCAGGAATCAGGGTGATACCACCTTCGTTATCAACAATATTCATAAGGGTTTCGAGCGAGCCTGCCTCAAACTGGAACGGAAGGTTTCCTCCGGCTCCCGACATATAAGAACACAGGTTTACCACCTGGTCGCGGAAGCAGTGTCCATCGCTTAAAAGCCATATATCGGGGGTTGCTATGTCTTTTACCGTAATTTCGCTTTGCTGATGCAAAGGATGTTCTGCATTGGCATAAATCAACATCTCTTCGTAAAATACCGGCTTTTCAATAATTTTTTCTTCTTTAAGGGGGGTAACCAGAATTCCCACGTCGAGCAAGTCTTTGTGTAGCAATTCAATTATTCCGGCAGTAGTGAGCTCTTCAACCTTGATGATGATGTTTGGCCATGCCCTTTTATACCGCCCGATAAATAAGGGTAAAAGATATGGGGCGAGGGTGGGAATTATACCAATGCGCAACAAACCTGAAACTTCGTTTTTATGGTCTTTGATGATGTTTTTGAGTTCGGCAGCTTCAGCAAGGACAATTTTTGACTGTTCAATCAACCGCTGCCCCACATCGGTCGGAATCAGGGGCTGTTTACTTCGGTCGAAAATAATGACCTCAAGGTCCTCTTCAAGTTTCTTGATTTGCATGGAAAGGGTTGGCTGCGTTACGAAACAGCTTTCGGCTGCACGGCCAAAATGCCTGTATGTATCAACAGCAACAATATATTCGAGTTGAGTTAAGGTGATCATGGTTTTTGATTATGAAATTTGCCGAATATAGAAAAAATCTATCAGATTTATTAAATCCCAAAATGATTTCTACTCACAGGAACAGGAATGATAATAATTGCTCAATGTTCGGATTGTCATTGGAGCAATTTTTGTATATGTTTGCAAAAACAATATTAATGAACAGGGTAATCAGCATATTTTCCATTTTAATCCTTTTCTTATCAGTTTCATGTGGCCCGTCGCAGGAGGAAAGAGGACGGACAAGGTTAAACTTTGCCCGGAACCTTCTTTTGCAAAACGATACTGCAAATGCGCTCTTACATCTTGATAGTATTGCGATTTTACTACCTAAAGCATCGTTTGCCATCAATGCAGCAAAAAACCTTAAAAAGGAAATCTATTGGGAAATGCTCCAACAAAAGGTTAACCAACTGGATACCCTAAAGTTAAGGATTACCGAACTGGAAAAAAATTTCAACCAGGAAAAAACACAGTTCGACAGATTTACGCAATACCTACATAAAAGGCAAACATGGGAACGTTCGTGGAACAGGTCATACATACAGATTCTGCTCAACGAGCGAGGCGACCTTACACTGGTTAGCAATTACAACGGCACCGAATGGCTGAACCATGTAGGGCTTCGTGTGTATGATCAGGGGCTGAGTGCACGTACAGATTCGGTTCAGCTGGACGAACCCGACAACCACAGAAGCGATTTTCTTGAATCGAAATGGGAAAAGGTTACCTACCGTAACGGACGCGACAATGGGGTTATAGAATTTATTGCCAACAATGCCCACCTAAGGCTTAAAGCGGTTTTTCTGGGGCGTCGGAACCATTACATTGTACTCGAAGATTTCGATAAGAAAGCGGTTCAGGATGCTTTGGCCTTGTCGAGGGCTATAAAAACGCGTATCCAGCTCGAAAACGAAATCAAACAATTACAAGCTCGTCTGAGCGACCTCAATTAATTTTTTCGGGTATTATACAATTTTTTCAATTTCCTCCGGAGGTATGGCAATCACAGCCCTTTCACCGTTCAGAACAATAGGCCGCATAAGTAACTTCGGATATTTTACAAGCGTTTCAATCAACTCATCGTTTGATAATTTTTTCCCTTTTATATGCAACCTGTATTCTTCTTCCTGAGTCCTTATGATCTGGAGGGGTTCTAATCCGGTACGTAAAAGTATGGTCCTGATTTCGGCTTCGGTGAGGCCATCCTCGATATAATTTCTTATTTCGAGATCGAAACCTTTAATTTCGAGATATTTTAGCCCTGCCCTGCTTTTTGCGCAGCGTGGATTGTGGTATATTTTCATCACAACATGGTGCTTTTTCCTGATGTAATTGTAATAATCTTCCTGTGCCCTGAACTTCATGCCCGGATGTATTACCTGGTATTCGTTCTTCAGTTCAGGGTCGAGAATTCGTGCCTTTGAATTATCATTTAATTGGATCAGCAGCATTTCTTTAAGTTCTTGCTGTATTTCCTGATCATAAATCGGAACGGCTACTTCGATCCTACGGTTCAGGTTACGTGGCATCCAATCGGCCGAACTGATGTAATATCGCTCATCGCCGCCATTGGCAAAAACAAATATCCGTGAGTGCTCAAGGTATTTGTCAACAATACTGATACCTTCGATATTTTCGCTCAGTCCCGGAAGCCCTATTTTAATTCCGCATATTCCCCTCACTATCAGTTTTATGGTTACGCCTGCCTGCGATGCCTCATACAATTTAAACATCATTTCGGGATCGATTAAGCTATTCATTTTCAGAATGATCCAGGATTCTTTACCAGCCTTTGCATTCTTTATCTCTGCCCTGATAAGTTTCAGAAACGTTTTTCGCATCTGAAACGGACTGACAATCAGGTGGTTATATTTAAAATGTTTAAAGTTGTGCTTAAAAAACTCGAACACATTGGCTACTTCGTCGGCCAGGCGCGGATCGGAAGTAAGCAACCCGTCATCGGCATAAATACGGGCTGTACCCTCATGGAAATTCCCCGTACCGATATAGGCGTAGTTTCGGTATCCCCCATCTTCGATGCGTTTAAACCATGCAAGTTTTGAATGTATCTTAAGTCCGGGTATTCCGTTGATAACGTTGGCTCCCTCTTCCTGCAATTTTCCCGACCAGAAAATATTGTTTTCTTCGTCGAATCGGGCTTGCAATTCAATTACTACGGTAACTTTTTTACCGTTTCGGATTGCGTTGAGCAGGGCATTCACCACTTTCGAATCCTGAGCCACCCGATAAATGGTAATTCCTATTTCTTCAACCTGTGGGTCAATAGCTGCTTCTCGAAGCAGATCGATAAAATGGCCAAACTTCTGATAAGGATAATGTAACATTACGTCCTTTCGCCTGATTACTTTCAGGATACTGGTATGTATGAGCAAATCCTTGTGCCTGAAAGGCGGAAGTTTGGGGTAATAATGGTGCGGTTTCCCTATTTCGGGAAATTCCATAAAATCTTTATGGTTGTGGTACCTTCCCCCTGGTACGGCGTTTTCCTGATCTTCGATTTTCATCTTTTTCAGGATGAACCTCAGCAGATCATCAGGTATTTCCCTGTCGTAAAGCAATCTTACCGGCCTGCCTATTTTGCGTTTCTTCACGCCATCTTCCATTTTTTCAATAAACGATTTCGAGATGTCGTCATCTATATCGATTTCGGCATCGCGGGTAATTTTGAGGGTAAATGCTTCATATTTGTCGTAATCGAAATAAAAAAACAGGTCGTCGAAACAATAGCGGATGATATCGTCGAGCAGGATTACATATTTTCGGTTGCCCGATGTAGGTATTACGAAGAAACGGGGTACCGAACGACTTGGGATTCGAATTAATGAATACGCAAAATCGTCGGGATGAGAATGTTTGGAGAGCTTTACGGCCAGATAAACCGACCTGTCGCGGAGATATGGAAACGATGCTTTTTTGGAAAGCATAATCGGAACAAGGTTTGGAAGTACCTTTTCCTGGAAATATTTACGAATGATTACCCCTTGTGAATGGTTAAGCTGTTTTTCATTGATGATGAAAATATCTTCTTTTTTAAGTTCTTCGAGTATTCCGGAAAATATTTCCTGAACTTTGGACTGCTGTCTGATTACTATATCTTGTATCTTATCATGAAGGTCTTTGGGGGTCAATGGGCCAAGAAGGTTTTCATCATCGCGGCCAAAATCGACCATGCGCCTTACCGCAGCAACCCTTACCCTGAAGAATTCGTCGAGGTTGTTCGAAAAGATACCGATAAAACGGATACGCTCAAAGAGGGGCACATTGGGATCTTCGGCTTCCTGCAGAACCCTTTCGTTAAACGACAACCAGCTGATTTCGCGGTTGATAAACATATCTTCCCATTCCATTCTTGCTTTAAGCCCTCCTGCGACCGATTTGATTTAAAACCGTCCTAATATCCACAAATCAAAGCAGAAATCAAAGAATAATAGGTTAAATCTTTCTATTCCCCGCCGAATTCCATCAGGTATGCTTTGATGAAACCATCAATATCGCCGTCGAGCACGGCCTGGGCATTGGTGTTTTCAAATCCTGTCCTTACATCTTTCACCAGTTTGTATGGTTGCAGGGTATAGGAACGTATCTGGCTGCCCCATTCGATTTTCTTTTTGTTCGATTCTATTTCGGCGACTTTTTCACGGCGTTTTCTGAGCTCCATTTCATATAACTGCGATTTGAGCAATCGGAGTGCATTCTCTTTATTGCCCAGTTGCGAGCGGCTTTCGGTATTTTCGATAATGATACCCGAAGGAGCGTGACGTAACCTCACACCGGTTTCTACTTTGTTTACATTTTGTCCGCCGGCCCCGCCGCTGCGAAACGTGTCCCATGTTATATCGGCGGGATTGATTTCGATTTCTATGGTATCGTCAACCAAAGGAGCTACATAAACCGAAGCAAACGAGGTCTGTCTCTTGTTTTGGGCATTATACGGTGAAAGCCTAACCAAACGGTGAACCCCGTTTTCGCTTTTCAGGTAACCGTAGGCGTATTCACCTTCAATCTCAAGGGTAACGCTTTTAATACCAGCCTCATCTCCGGGCTGGATATCCATTATTTTTACCTGATAGCCATTCTTTTCGCACCACCGGGTGTACATGCGTAACAACATTTCGGCCCAATCGTTACTTTCGGTTCCACCGGCGCCCGCATTTATACGGAGCATGGCCCCAAGCTTGTCCTCTTCATTTCGGAGCATGTTTTTAGCTTCGAGGGCTTCAACAATCTGCAATGTTTCTGCATAGGAGCGGTCAACTTCCTGCTCCCCGGCTTCGCCTGCCTCAAAAAATTCATAAAGCACCAGAAAGTCATCAACATGCTGATCAACTTCCTTAAAACCATC